>JBAQHL010000335.1:0-5520 GCA_049288295.1 Desulfobaccales bacterium | reverse complement strand
CCAACACCGCCGGGAGCGGGGTGAGGGCTGGGAAACCTGGGAGGTTCCCCTGGACCTGGCAGCGGCCATAACTGAGGCCCAGGGACGCTGCCGGGTCATCCTGGTGGACTGCCTCACCCTGTGGCTGACGAACCGTCTCATCCGGGGAGACGACAGCGCCACCCTGAAAAAAATCAGCCTGGAACTGGCGGAGACCATAGGGCAAGCCGCCACCCCCATAATTCTGGTGAGCAATGAAGTAGGCTGGGGCATTGTCCCCGACAACCCCCTGGCCCGGGAGTTCCGCGACTGGGCCGGCTGGCTGCACCAGCTTCTGGCGGCCGCGGCTGATCAGGTGGTGCTTATGGTGGCCGGCCTCCCCTTGACCCTCAAACCAGCCCCTGGGAAGGAAGAACGACATGGAATATGAACTGGCCCAACTTACCGCGCAAATCAAGCCCCTGGACTCCGAGTGGAAGGGGCGGGCTCAGGAGCGCCTGGATTTTCTCACCAAGCCTCCGGGAAGCCTGGGCAAGCTGGAAGAGTTGGCTGCTCAATATGTGGCCATCCGGGAGGAGTTGTTCCCTCCGCTGGATATCAAGAGGGTGGTGGTCTTTGCCGGGGACCATGGGGTGGTGGCTGAGAAGGTGAGCGCCTATCCCCAGGATGTCACCTTCCAGATGGTCTATAATTTTATTCAGGGGGGGGCCGGCATCAATGTCCTGGCCAGACATGCGGGGGCCCGGGTGGAAGTGGTGGACATCGGCGTCAATTACGACTTTGAGCCGGGCCTCAACCTGGTTTACCGCAAAGTGGCTTACGGCACCCGCAACATGGCCCAGGAACCCGCCATGACCCGGGAAGAGGCCTTAAGGGCCGTGTGGGTGGGGGTGGAACGGGCCCAGGAAGCGGTGGAAGATGGCGTCCATGTCCTGGCGGCGGGGGACATGGGCATCGGCAACACCACGGCGGCCGCAGCCCTGGCCACGGTGTTTACCGGCAAGCCGGCAGGGGCCACCACGGGGCGGGGCACGGGGATTGAGATGTCCAGCCTGCCCCACAAAGTGGCGGTGATTAATCGGGCCATAGCTCTGAACAAGCCCACCCCGGATGATCCGGTGGGCGCCCTGGCCGGGGTGGGAGGCCTGGAAATAGCCGGCATCACCGGCCTCATCCTGGGAGCCGCCGCCGCCCGGCGACCCCTGGTGCTGGACGGCTTTATCGCCACCGCCGGGGCCCTGGTGGCTGCGCAGATAGCGCCTGCCGTTATGGATTATCTCATCGCCGCCCATCGCTCGGTGGAGCCCGGCCACCAGATCATGCTGGATCACCTGGGCCTCAAACCGTTATTCAACCTGCAGATGCGCCTGGGGGAGGGGACCGGGGCAGCCCTGGGAATCAGCCTCCTGGAGGCCGGCTGGCGCATCTACCGGGAAATGGCCACCTTTGAAGAGGCCGGCATCGCGGGGAAGAGGGATTAGGACTTGGGAGGGAGCGGCATATCCAAAGGCTGGCAAGCCTGCGCCTTAAGCTCCTGCCCCCTTGCCACACTCCCTTTATCAACCGCTTAGCGCGGTAGGACGGGCTTCCAGCCCGTCCAGGCGCCGGCAGGATGCCCGTGCTACCCACCGAAATCAGGAGCACAAGTTTCCAGCCTCTGGGGGAACAGGCAGGAGGCCTGATGTACGGCAACTGTTAAGTTTGGAAGGATAATACGGAGGGATGGCAAATAGAGGTGGGTTTCAAACCCGCCCTGCGTCCATGGCCTCCCTCCATAGAAATTCTCATGAAATGCACCTTCCCGTTAGCTCTTACCTTTCTGACTATATTTCCCTGGCCCCGTTTGGGTGAAGTGACCTCCGGGGATTTGGCCCGGTCCCTGTTCTGGTTCCCCTGGGTGGGGGCCATCCTCGGTTTGGTGTATTGGGGGGCGGGCATTGGTCTGGCCGGACTATTCCCTCCTCCTGCTGCTGCCGCGCTTTTCCTGACCTTCACCGTCTTCCTCACCCGCGGCCTGCACCTGGACGGCCTGGCTGACACGGTGGACGGCCTGGGGGGCGGGCGCACCCCGGAGGCCCGCCTCGCCATTATGAAGGACTCCCGGCTGGGGGCCTTCGGGGCCGTGGTTTTGGTGCTGGTGCTTCTTCTGAAATTTGCCTTCCTCCTGGCCCTCCTTGATAGAGGTATGGCGCGCCCCCTGATGCTCTTTCCTCTCGTAAGCCGTTGGGGCCTGGTTTTCCTGGCCTCTCTGGCCCCATACGCCCGGCCCGGCGGCGGTCTGGGAAAGGCCATGACCGAAGGGGCCACTCCCCAACTGGTGGCCGGGGCCACGCTATCTGCAGGTTTTCTGACTTTTCTGGCCGGAGGCTTTGCTGGACTGGTAAGCCTCGTTCTGGGGGGACTCACGGTCTGGGGCCTCAGCCTTTATTGCCGGCGCCATCTCGGTGGCGTTACGGGTGATGTTTACGGCGCGGTCAACGAAATCCTGGAGACCCTGGTGCTGGGGATTGCAGTCCTTTTGGGATCTTTGGCGGGAGGGATTCCTTTTCCGGGACATTCCTGATATCATAAGCATATGTTGGCCTTAACCGTTCTCAGTCTGCATCACTGGTCCGGCCTGTGACGTCCGGGTGACCATGGTCGCCGGGGCGTGAGCTTTCCTTGTTTCCACGCCAGAATTTCGTAGCGCTCTCAAAAATTTGATCATTTAACTTGGCCATGGAGCCCTGGTTGGGTCTTTGGCCGCAAAAAACCACGAAAATCAATGTAGGGTGCGTCTCATACCGGGTTGCCGTCAAACGGTTTCCACAGGCTTTCCAGCCTGTGCAGGCCCAGGCTGAAGCCTGCGGCTACCAAGAATTGCTCTTAGAACGCAACTCGGTATCACTCACTAATTCTGGAGCGTAAGACCCGCCCTGCATGGGACATTTTCTGAACAGCCGCTCATGGGCCCCTGGCTCTCTCAAACCCAGGTTTCTCCGGGAGCACAGGCATCTTGCCTGTGCCACAGGCGGGACGCCTGTGCTCCCGGGATACGGGAGATCTCAACTTTAGGCAAGGAGGAATTATGCTGGAATTTTATGGGGAATACAAAGCCAAGTTAAGTGAATACCAGAACCGGCTCACGGCCCTGCGGAGTTTTCTTTGAGCTGGACAAAAAACAGGGGCGCCTTGCCGAAATAGATAAGGTCATGGGTGCGGCCGAGTTCTGGGAAGACCCCCAGGCCGCAGCCGAAGTCCAGAGGGAACGAAGCGGCATCATCAATTCCTTGGAAGGCTACGAGCGCCAGGCCGTCCAGGTGGAGGACCTGGAGGTGCTGCTGGAGTTGGCCCGGGAAGAGGAAGACGTCCAGGCCATGCAGGAGGTGGCCGCAGGGCTTGCCAAGCTCGACCGGGAATTCAAGGAATGGCAGCTCCAGCTCCTCATGGGGAGCGAGGACGACCAGCGAAACGCCATCATCACCATCCATGCGGGCGCCGGCGGCACCGAGGCCAACGATTGGTGCGAAATGCTCTTGCGCATGTATCTGCGCTACGCCGAGATCAAGGGTTTCAAGACCGAAACCATCGACCTCCAGGAGGGGGACGAGGCCGGGGTGAAATCCGCCACCTTTTCGGCCAGCGGTCCTTACGCCTACGGCAATTTAAAGAGCGAACACGGCATTCACCGCCTGGTGCGCATCTCTCCCTTTGATGCCAGCGGCCGCCGCCACACTTCCTTTGCCGCGGTGCAGGTGCTCCCCGAAGTTGACGACCGCATCAGTATCGAAATTCTGGACAAGGACCTGCGGGTGGACACCTTCCGGGCCAGCGGCCCGGGCGGCCAGCACGTCAACAAAACGAGTTCCGCGGTGCGCCTCACCCACCTGCCCACCAACATCGTGGTTATCAGCCAGAGCGAACGCTCCCAGCACCGCAACCGGGAACTGGCCATGAAGGTCCTGCGGGCCCGCCTTTACGATCTCGAACGGCGCAAGCGGCAGGAAAAAAAGCAGGAGCTTCAGGAGACCCAGAAAGACATCGCCTGGGGCAGCCAGATCCGCTCCTACGTGCTCCAGCCTTACCAGCTCGTAAAAGACCATCGCACCAAGCACGAAGAAGGGGATGTGGACCGGGTGCTGAACGGGGACATCCAAGGCTTTGTGGAGGCCTATTTGCTTAATCCAGAGGGTGAAAATTAGATATCGATAGGCCGGCCTGAAAGGCGCCAAGGGGTTAGCTACCACCTGCGGCCAAGCCTGCTGGCTTGAGCTTGTATCTTCATCATCCGCAGGAAAAATAATTATAATTTTCTTGCAATTTCATTAAACGTATATTTATATGTTGTTATAAGCTATTGTTAACATGGGAGGGACTCTGAAACCGGTGGCCTTCCTGGCCAAATGCCTGGGCGATGAAAATCGGCTGCGCATTCTCTTGTCCCTGAATAACGGCAAGAAGTCCGTCAACCAGCTGGCGGAGGAACTCGAGCTGTCACAGCCACTGGTGTCACACCACTTGAAAGAGTTGCGGCGCGCGCTTTTGTTGAAAATAGAGCGCCGCGGGCCTTTTATTTTTTATGAAATGACTGACCCTCAGGTCCTGCAAATCGTTGAGGCCCTGAATGGTCTGGCGGCTCGCTTGTTGGCTGACCGCACCTTGTTTTAAGGGGGAAAAGGGAATCCATGAGCAAGGAAGATATCTTCCGGGCGGTGATGGCTGCGGACCCGGAAGAGGCCCTGCTGACCTTGGCCCAGGTGGTTAGAGAACTCTTTGCACACGTGGGTGAAGAGGCCCGCCTGCGGTTCATGATGAATCTGACGGGTACGGCCGGGGATGAAAAAGTGACCAGTATGGTTCATCTCTGACTGGCCACCTGCATGGGCGAAGGTGTCGACCCGACAGACATGTGCCGAAACCTCGTGGGGAAAGTCAGCCGCTATCGCGAACTGGCGGCAGTGGCGGACCCGAATACTCTGGCCCTTTTCGAAGAATGGCTGGAGGCCCTGGAAGAAGAGCTGGCAGCAATGGCTAGGGAAGGCTTTTCCTTGGAAACGGAGGCCCTTTCCCAAAAGATGGGGCTGTCCCCGGAAGGAGTTGACTTTCTTTTGGTCAAGCTTAGACAGTCAGGCAGGCTGCCGGAGAAATCCGGGACCTGACTTTTGACAACCATCGCCTGGAAACGGCAAAGGTTGCGGCAGATCAAGGTGAAACTCTTCCATCAAAGGAGCGACGGGTATGAAAGTTCTGTTTATCATCTCTACGGATGAGCCGGAAACAGTTTACAATGCGGTGCGCCTGGCAAACGTCAGTGTCCAGCGGGAGGATGAGACCAGCATTTTCATGCTGGGCCGGGGGGTTCTCTATGAGAAATCCAGCACTGCTCAGTTTGATGCGGTAGGTGAGGTAAATAAATTCACCGGCGATTTTTATGTCTGAGGGGTGTGCCTCAAATCCCACGGTCTGGAGGGATCGAGCAGTTGCCCCATCGGTTGGATGAACGACCTGTATGAGTTAATGGCAGAAGCGGACAAGGTGTTAACTTTTTGACATTTTCTGATC
>JBAQHL010000334.1:0-2157 GCA_049288295.1 Desulfobaccales bacterium | reverse complement strand
GGGACGCTTATGGCTTTTCCTGAAATACATCTTCCAAAAGAAACGGTTTCTTTTTCCCATACAAAATATCCTGGAGAGAATTTATAAAAAAAAGTGTATTGATCTTTATAATAAGACCTCAGGCGCTACCAGGCGCAGTTTCAAGCTGGCCAAATATTTAACCAAAAAATATCAGAATAAGCAGCCGTTATTTTTATTTTTAAATCTCATGGAGACCCATTGGAAATATAATCCGCCTCTTGCCTATAACAACATTATAGATATTTCCCTGCAAGAAAGAAAAAAGCTTTATCAATATGATCACCAGGATTTCTATATCCAAAAACTGCCCCCAGAGCTTATGGAAAAGATTTATTTGCTTTATGAGCAGGGGTTATACTTTTTGGACCAGATGTTGTTCGATTTTTACCAGTTCCTTGATGCCCAGGGGGTCAAGGACCGCACCCTGCTGATGGTGACCTCCGACCACGGGGAGGCCCTGGGAGAGCACGGCCTCTGGGGCCACATGTTCAGCCTGTATAATGAAATTCTGCAGATTCCCCTGGTGGTGAAATATCCTGCCGGCCTGAAGGCTCCGGGGGAATCCCGCCAACTGGCGCAGTTGCACGACTTGTTTGCCACCATCCTCGAGGTGGCGGAGGCCCCTCTGCCCTTGCCGGAAAGTTCCCGCTCCCTTCTGGGGGACCACCGGGAATATGCCTTCGCCGAGCACTACCAGAATATCGGCCTCCAGGCCATCCGCAAACAGGTGCCGGACTATGAGCCCAAGCCCTTCATGCTGCCGTGCCGCTGCGTTATTGACCGGGAATTTTTCAAGGTCATTGAGTGGGCCGACGGTCGCCTGGAACTCTATGATTTAAATCAAGATTTTGAGGAAAGCCGCGACCTTGTTGGCGATCCCGACCTGGCCCCGCGGGCCCATGCCCTTCGCCAGGTGATGGAAGAAAAGTTAGGGCCTTTTGGAAAAAACCCTTAAGTTTTGGGGAATGTTTTGCCGATGATAAGGTAAATTAAAAGGGGCTTAAAGGATATTGTCATGGATTTGCAATCCTTAGAAGAAAAAATCAAAAAAAGTAACGCCGTCTTGAAGGAAGCTCTGGAGCGCTTTTCCGGCCATATCGCCCTGGCCTGGACCGGCGGCAAGGACTCCACCACCACCCTTCACCTCCTCAAGGAACTGGGCGGCGGTCAGGTCCCCATCCCGGTGTTGAATATCGACACTTCGGTGAAATTCAAGGAAATTTACGCGTTCCGGGACGGGGTGGCCGCAGCCTGGGGGCTCGACCTGATCATCGAGCGCAACGACGAGGCCTTAAAAGAGATTGACATTGCCGCGGACAAGGAAGAGTGCTGTTTCCGCCTCAAGGCGGAGGTCATCGCCCGGGCCCTCAGCAAATACGGCTGGAAGGCCCTGATCACCGGCATGCGCTGGGACGAGCACCCGGACCGGTCTCAGGATGACTACTTTGTCTGGTACGACACCCCGCCCCATTACCGGGTGCAGCCCATTTTGCATTTCAGGGAGTTGGACATCTGGTCCTACATCAAAAGCAGGAATGTGCCCTACTGCACCCTCTACCAGAAAGGCTACCGCAGTCTGGGCTGCGAGCCCTGCACCAAGACCGGGGTCCCCGGCAGGTCCGAACGGGCCGGCCGTGACCAGAACAAGGAAGAAATCATGAAACGCCTCCGGGCCATGGGGTATTTTTAGGGGCGTTGAGTTGAGGGGGGCCCCAAGGGTCGCGGACCCCTGCCCCCTCCCTCAAGCTCCCTCCCCCAACCCCATAAGCTGGTAGCACGGGCTTCCAGCCCGGACACAGGCGTTCCGCCTTTGGCACAGGCAAGATGCCTGTGCTCCCGGAGGGGCGGTACGGTAGGACGGGCTTCCAGCCCGTCCAAGCCACAGGCAGGGCCGTAGGGCGAGAAAGCGCAGCGCCTCCCGCCTTTGATCTCGAATTTGTCACCACCCACCCTGCATTTATAGACAGAAACACTTTTATAAACAGCCTTTCGCCGCACATGGGACTCTGGTGGCATAGGCGTCTTGCCTGTGCAGACGCAGCCTTAGCCTCACGACCGCATCTCCTTCAGGATCATTTAGGCCCCACCTTAATCCCGGAACGCCCAGCATTGCCTCCCTCCTGACAACGATAAATG
>JBAQHL010000333.1:0-4408 GCA_049288295.1 Desulfobaccales bacterium | reverse complement strand
GCCTGGCGAAGGAGCCGATGAGGATATTGGGGGGGTCGCCGATGAGGGTGGCGGTGCCGCCCACGTTACTGGCAAAGACCTCGGGAATCAGGAAGGCAATGGGGTTGACCTTCAGGGTCACGGCGATTTCAATGGTGACCGGGATCATGAGAAGCATGGTGGTAACGTTGTCCAGGAAGGCCGAAGCTATTGCTGTGACCACCATCAAAATGCAGGAAAGAATAAAGACGTTGCCCCGGGCGATGGCATAGGACTTATAGGCGAGCCACTGGAACAGGCCGGTTTTTTTCAGGACCCCCACGATAATCATCATCCCCATGAGGAGAAAGATGACGTTCATGTCCATGGCGGCAATGGCATCTTCAAACGACAGGATAAAATAGTTTTTATCAAAGGTTCCGGCAGTATAGCTGATAAAGAGCACCAGGGCCGCACCCAACAGGGCCGCCAGGGTCCGGTGCATCCACTCGAGGGCGATGATCACATAAACCAGCAGGAGAATACCGGTGGCAATCCAAAAGGCGGGGGTCAGGTGCCGCTTCAGGCTGAAATCCTGAATTGCCTTAAACAACGGGCGGCCTTCCTGGTCGCTGCCGGCGGGCATTACTTCCACCCGGGTGGCGGGCAACTCCTGCCAACTGGGCTTGTGGGCCTTGACTTCCACTTTGGCCCCGGGCAGAGCGCCGGCCGGCAGGAGGAAATCGCCGTAAAAACTGCCCTTGTCTCCCGTGACCAAGTGCTCTTCGTCCCCCATGGGCTTCACCGGCTGGCCGTTGACCAGGACCTCGATTTCCACTTCTTTCACCCCGATGCCCTGGGGGTTTTTCATCTTGCCGGCAATGGCCAGGTGATCTCCCGCGGGGGCGGCGGCCTGGGCCGCCAAGCAGGGGAAACAAACCAGGAACAAAGCAAGAATAGCTGTTACTACGGAGAGTTGCAGAAGGCCACGGGTCATGATCTATCACCCTCCTTGGGGATTATCGGCAATGAGTTTGTGAAATATTACACAATTTCTTTCCCTTTGTCAAAGGATAGCTTCTCTTATGGTTATCCCATCTTTTTACGCTTGACTTTTCCCTGTAACTGCTTTAAAAAAAGGTAACTTGTGAAATATTTTACAAAGTAGGAGATTTCCATGCCCTACAAGAGAAAAGTCCGGGAAGTATTGATTCCTCTTAAGGATTATCCCCACATTCCCCATTGGTTTTCCCTCCGCCAGGCTGTGGCCATCGTGCGGGAGTCGGCCATCAAGTTTGCCGGCGCCTTCGAGCCGCGCAATGTGCTGGTTTTTAATGAAAAATACCAGATTGTCGGTATCTTGACCCTGCGGGACATCTTGAAAGGGCTGGAACCGGGGTTTCTCAAGGAAAGCGATCTGGTCAAAACCGATCCTGCCCTGGCCGTGGTGATGGGAGACCTGTTCGGGCCGGGCATGAAAAAGCAGGCCGAACGGCCGGTGAGTGAAGTCATGGGCCCCATCAAAGTCTCGGTCAAGGCTGACGATTCCCTGGCAAAAGCCCTTTTTTTGATGATCCATGACAATGTGGGCATGATGCCGGTTATCGATGACGGACGGGTGCTGGGCATGGTGCGGCTCACGGATTTATTCATGGAAGTCTCCCAGGCCATCCTGGAAAAGACTGCTCCCGAGTAGGTTTTCAGAAGGTAACAGGAAGGTTTCAAAAAATCCCTTGCCGTCGAGCCTGGCTATTCATCCCGGAGGCGATAGCCGACTCCCGGTTCCGTAATCAGGTAGTAGGGGCGGGTGGGGTCAGCTTCGAGTTTGCGCCGCAGATTCAGGATAAAAATCCGCAAATACGGGTTCTGCCCGGTGTAAGCCGGCCCCCAGACCTCCTTGAGGAGTTGGCTGTGGGTGACCACCTTACCCCGGTATTTAATCAGCACGGACAACAGCTTATACTCGATGGGAGTCAGGTGGATCTCCTCCTGGCCCCGAAAAACCCGGCGCCGCTCAAAATCCACTTTCAGGTCCCCCAGGGCAAAAACCGTCAGAGCTTTGCCTTCTTCCGCAGGGAGCTTCCTCCGCAAGGCCACCCGGATGCGCGCCAGCAGTTCCGCCATGCCGAAGGGCTTGGTCAGGTAATCGTCCGCGCCGGCATCCAGGTTCGTCACCTTGTCCCGTTCCTGCCCCCGGGCCGACAGAATAATAATGGGCACGGACGACCATTCCCTGAGACCCCTGATGACCTCTATGCCCTCCAGGTCAGGGAGGCCCAAATCCAAAATTACCAGATCAGGGACCTGGGACGCGGCCAGGGCCAGCCCCTCCTTGCCGGTTTCGGCTTCGATGAGCTCATAGCCCTGGACCCCCAGCGAGGTCCGCAAGAATCGCCGAATTTGAGGATCGTCCTCAATGAGCAGGATGCGGGGCTTCATCAGGCAAATACCCGTGGAGAGGGGATTCCTCCCCGAGAGGCAGGTTAAACCGGAAGGCGGCCCCCCCGCCCGGTCGATTGGCCGCCCAGATATGGCCGCCGTGAGCTTCGATGACGCTGCGGCAGATGGTCAGCCCCAGGCCGGCCCCCCGGGTGCGCCCCGGCCATACCTGGTAAAATTTCTCGAAGATCTTCTCCTCCTGGCCCTCCGGCAGCCCGGGACCCCGGTCGGCCACCTCCACCTCCAGGTTTTTTTCTTCCAGGGAACAGGTAATGTCAATGGAAGTTCTCCCCGGGGTGTGCTTGGCGGCGTTCTCCAACAAGTTCACAAAAACCCGTTCCATGAGCAGGGCATCCATCTTGACCATGGGCAGATCGGCAGGCAGGGAGATATTTACCTGGCGATCGTGCAATTGGCTGTCCAGTTGGGCCAGGGCGCAGCCAATGATCTCCTCCAGGACGTGCCATTCGGCTTGGAGCTTGAATTCCCCTGATTGTAAGCGGCTCATCTCCAAAAGGTTGTGCACCACCCGGTCCAGCCGCCTGGCCTCTTCATAGATGGTCTGGGTGAACTCGTGTCTCGTGGCCCCATCCAGGTGGCTCTCTCCTTCCAGCAGGCTGCTGGCCGACCCGGCAATTACCGTCAAGGGGGTCCTGAGATCATGGGAAACTGTGCTCAGGAGAATATTGCGCATCTTCTCGGCTTCCATCTGGAGCTTGGCGGTTTGCGCCTGGGCCACCAGCTCTTCCCGTTCAATGGCCAGAGCCACCTGGTTGGCCAGGGCCTCCAGCAAACGCAGGGACTCCGAGTCCAGCAGACGCTCGGGGGCATGAAGTTCCAGGCGCAGCACCCCGATCACCTGGCGGGAGGACTTCATGGGCAGATACACTCCCTTAACCTTGGGGAGGGTCTCGGTGCCCGCGCCCGCCAAGTGCCCGTGACGAAAAACCCAGCCAGCCACGATCTTTTCCGTGACATCATAATCAGTGATGGGTTGCCCCGCCCTGAAGGTCAGGAGCCCTTCGGCGTCAGGCAGCAGTATGGCCACCTGGCCCTGGAAAATCCGGGAAATCTGCGCCGCCGCCTCCCGCAGCAAGGCGTCCAGGCTGTACCTGGCGGTGAGGTTTTGGCTCATTTCATAGAGGGCCGCGGCCTGACGCTCCTGCTGGCGGGCCACCGTGGCCTGATAGCGGGTGCGGGCCGTGAGGCCGCTGATCAGGGTGCTCACCACCAGCATCACCACCAGGGTAATAACATACTCGGTGTTGGCTATGGTAAAGGAGAAATATTCCGGCACAAAGAAATAATGAGTGAGGACAACGCTGAAAAAAGAGGAGAGAATGGCCGGTCCCCGGCCCAGGGACATGGAAATAATCACCACCGTGAACAGATACATCATGGCCACGCTGGTGAGGGTCAAATAGAGAAACAGGGCAAAGGCCAGGGCGGTGCACAGGGCCACGCCGACCCCGGCCAGGGCGTAGCTGGCCCACTGGGGCTGCGGTTTCGGCCGGGGGGCCTTCACCGGCTTGGCTGCCCCGGGTTCTCCGGAGATGGCGTAGATATCAATGGGGCCGCAGTTCCAGATGAGGTAATCCACCAGGGAGGCCCCGAAATAACGGCGCCAGCGCCGTTGATAGGGCTTCCCCACAATAATTCTGCTTACCTGGCGTTCCCGGGCAAAGGCCAGAATTTCGTCACCGATGCGGAAGCCGGAGATCTTCACCGCCTGGGCCCCCAGGTGCGTGGCCAGGCGCAGGGTTTGGGAGACCCGTTCCTGGTCCTCTGCCAGAAGCCGGGCGTGGGCCGGAGTTTCCACGTAAAGAGCATACCACCTGGCCTGCTTGGCTTCAGCCAGGCGGTGAATGGCGCGGATAAGGGTATGGGAGAGGGGACTGGGGCTGACGCACACCAGCCAACTTTCTGGGGTGTCGCGGTTTTGCGGGGGGGCAATGGTGAGAGTCTCCTCCCGGCTAAGTTGCTGGTCCATATCCTTGGAAGTTTCGAGTTT
>JBAQHL010000332.1:0-11979 GCA_049288295.1 Desulfobaccales bacterium | reverse complement strand
CCCTCCGGGGCCCGGTCCGGGTGCCAGCGGCGGGCCGCCCGGCGGTAGGCCTGGATGATCTCCTGGCGGCTGGCGGCGTCCTCCAACCCCAGGCAGTCTCTCGCTTCTTTGATGGTCATGGCCTTAACCCACGGTTTCCAATTTGGAAAACCCGGCTTGTATGAAAGATTATAAGACGGATCACCTCCTTGTGCCAGTGTTCATGGTCTGGAACCGTAAAAATGCCCATGTCCTCAAGGTATCGAGACCTCCGGAAAAATCCTTAAAATTTTCATTTAGAGGGAGGCCAGCGACCGACGAATCATATAACCATTTGAAAAACCGTTATCGTCACCCTGATCGCACTCCCTCAGATTGACAGTTTTACAGACTTTCGCAGTTCATGGTCCTTTGGACCACCCAAAACCATGAGAATTAATGTAGGGTCCGTTTCACGCACCAATTTTGGCGCGTAAGACGGGCCCTATGAGAAATATTTTCAGAACAGTTCCTCGTGGGCCTCTGGCCCACCTGTAAAGCATGAAAAGTCGGTAGGGCGGGCGTCCCCGCCCGCCAAAACCAGATATTCTGGTGCGTAAGCCGCACTCTATAGGGCTCGAATCTCACAATCGAAACTTTTCAAGACAGTCGCTCATGAGCTTTGGGCTCTCTCAAAACCATGAAAAGACCTGGTGGCACAGGTTTTCAACCTGTGCCTGGACGGGCTGGAAGTTCGTCCTACCGTAACTCCACGCGTCTCTCCTGGAGCACAGGCATCTTTGCCTGTGCCACAGGCGACCCGCTTGTGCTCCCGAACTATGGGGTGGGGCGAAAAGCGTTGGTAGAGTAAATGTAGGGCGGGCACTGCCCGCCAAAATAATTGCTGGGCGTTGCCCACCCTGTATAAACTTTTCATAACCGGTCTTAATTTGCCATCCTCCCGTACCAGGCAGCGGCTTGTTTTCACAGGTTGAAAATGCTAAGGTTTAGTAATCTTTCATAAAGGGGATTTTCCCCATGAGTTCTGAAAAACATACCGTCCTCACTGCCAAAGAGGTGGAGCACCTCCTGGACCGCATGGCGGAGGAGGTCCTGGGTCGGCATCCAATCCTGAACAATCTGGTGGTGGTGGGCATCCGCACCGGCGGGGCTTATTTGGCCCAGCGCCTGGCCGACCGCATGAGCCGCCGCGCCGCTGAGAGCATTCCGGTGGGCGTGCTGGACATCACCTTGTACCGGGACGACTGGACCCGCATCAATCACAAGCCCCTGGTGGGAAAAACCGAACTCCCGGGCTCCATTGACGATCAAGCGGTCCTGCTGGTGGATGACGTGCTCTTTACCGGGCGCACCATACGGGCGGCGTTGGACGCCCTCATTGACTACGGCCGCCCCCGCCGTATCGAACTGGCGGTGCTGGTGGACCGGGGAGGCCGCGAGCTTCCCATCGCCCCTGACTTTGTGGGCCTCATCCTCAACCTGCCTGCGGCCCAGCGGGTCAATGTCTATCTCACCGAGATGGGCCGCCCTGACGAGGTGGCCATAGAAGCAGGCCCCCCAGACCGATCATGAAGGGACGCCGTCAAAAAAGCCGCCACCCGGCCGCCGCCCTGGCGCCCTTGCCTCCGGAAAAAGCCGCCGCCTTGCAGGAACAGGTGGCCCGCCTTCAGGAGGCCCTGACCGCCGGCAGTGACCCGGAATCCCTAGCCGGCCTGGTAACCCGGGAGCCCGCCGACCTTGCCTGGGACCTCCATCTCCTGAAAGCCCTGGAGAAGATGCCCCACCCGCACGTCCCCGGTCTCCTGGCAGCCCTCTTTGGCCACAGCGCGGATAAGGAACGGCAGAAAGCCTTGAAACGAACCCTGCATGTCCTGAAAACCAAAGGCCTGACGGTTCCGGCCGGGCTCTTTTTTCAAAAGGACTCCACCAGCCCTGCCCCTGCTGAAACCTCTGTCCTTCAGGCTCAGATTTCTTCATTCATGGGCGACGGCGAGCGCTACGTCATTTTCGAAGGCCCCCGGCAGACCCTGGGCGGCAATCTCCTGGTGGCCCGGCTCAGCGATCGCTCCGGCTTTCGGGAATGCCACCTCCTTAACCTCAACCGCAAGCAGCGGGAGGAGTTTTGGGAGCATTTCCACAGCGAGGGCCTGACTGCCTGGACCCAGGCCCCCCCGAGCTACGTCCTGCGCCTCCTGGAAGATGCCCTGGCCATAACCCCCGATGGGGAGCCCGGCCGCGCTGCCTATCTGCCTCTCCGGGACACCCTCTGGCGCCAGGTGGGCCGTCCCGAAGACGCCCCCGCCCTGGAGGAGCTGCTGCCCTCCCTGGGTCCGGGGGATCACCGGGGTTATCTGGAACAGTCACGCCGTCTGGCCACGAGCGACCTTTGCCGCTCCTGGCTCCCCGGCCCGGAGGAAATCATGCCCTGGCTGAAAAAGCTCCAGGAAACCCAGAACAGCCCCCTGGTCCTGTCCGAACAACAGCAGCGCCTGCGCCAGGAAGGGCTCCTCGACGATGCCGCGGCCGCCCTTTTCCCCCAGGAAACGAGAGGTCTTTGGGCCCGCCGCCTCCTGGAGACCGCTTATTTCCTGGACCTCTCCGGCCGTCCCGAGGATGCCCGCTCCGCCCAGGCTGCGGCTGAAGACCTTTTGGCCGGGGAACGGAGTGCTCTTAAGGGCGAAAACCCGTTTATCCAGGAACTGGTCCGATATGCCTTGATGATGGCCTATGAATTTGTCAGACAGCAGGAACCTCAGACTCAGCCCTCGCTGTTGGCCTCTCCCACTGAACCCCTGATCCGGAGGTGATTATGCCTGCCACCCTGGAAGTGCGGTCCGGCAGCAAAACCGAGCTCATCGACCTCACCGCCCGGATCCAGCAGGTGGTGACGGCAAGCGGCGTGGCCGAGGGCCTCTGTCATGTCTTCGTGCCCCACACCACGGCCGGCGTCACCATCAACGAAAACGCCGATCCCAGCGTCAAGACCGATATTCTCATGGTCCTGAACAAAATCATCAGCGACCGGGAGCCTTACCGCCACCTGGAGGGCAATTCCCCGGCCCATATCAAGGCCTCCCTCATGGGTCCCCAGCTTACCGTGCTGGTGAGCGGGGGCCGCCTGCTTCTGGGGACCTGGCAGGGCGTCTTTTTCTGCGAATTTGACGGGCCGCGCCACCGCCTGGTCCATGTAAAAGTCACCGAGAGCTGATGGTCAAAAGACGAGGGTTCTTCCAGGACGTCAAGCTGAACGGTCTTCCCCTCCGGAAGTACACCAAGGGGGAAGCCGCCCTCAATGACCGCAATCATCTGAAGGATTTTCTGGATTATGTCCACATGGAGACAGGCCTTCTGGAGGCCTACTCCCCGGCCTATCCCCTGGTGGAAGCCCGGGAGCTCCTGCCTTCCTTTGAGAAAAGCTTTTCAGAAAACCCGGAACTCCCCAGCTTCAGCCTGGTGGCCTTGACCCGGCCCCTCGCCTATCAAAAGGAAATCTTCCAGTTTGATCTTTTACACCCTGGATTTGAGGGCAAAAAGGCCGTCCGGGAAAATGTGGAGAAGATCTCCCCCCACCTGGACAAGGAGCGCCGCTCCGTGTTCCGCACCCGCTTTGCCCAGAAGGACCTCACCGATCTTGGCCTGTACAGGGATTTGCAGGAATATCTCTATCACATGGACCGGGGCCAGGTGATCGCCCTGGACCGGCAAGGGGTGTTTCGCCTCCTGGGGGTGTATGCCTCTTTCCCCTCTGACCTTGACAATGAAATCAAGTCCCTGGGACAGCAAATGGGCCGGTTTAAGAAAATTGATGATACGGTGTATGAACGGGAGCGCTATTTTGTGTATCAATTCCTCATGGAGTTGTACGGCTTTCCCATTGCCTCCGAACGCCGCACCTCCGCTGCGCTTTTCGCCCGCAAGTTAAGCCGCGCCAAAGAGCAGTATCTCATCCAGGTCCTGGGCACCTCGGACCGCACCATCACCAGCCTCTGCGGCTTCGAGCAGAAAAAATTCCCCCTGGTGGAAAAAACCGCGCTGGTGGCCCTGCCCCCGGCCTTCGCCGAGACCCACGCCCACCTGGCGGACCAGGGCTTTTTTGTGGACCGGCAACGCCGGGTGGCCCTTTTCAAGGTGACTTACCAGCAACACAAATATAACCCCTTAAATGTCCTGGAATACCGGGCCTTGTCGGTGGTGGCCCAGGAAATCATTCATCCCTGCCACGGGGGCCGGGCCGCTTTCAACCTGCTGAAGGATACCTACCGTGCTTTAAAAGACCTCACCGACATCGTCCGGGGTGAATACCTCGGCTCCATCATTTATCAACGCTCAGACCTCATTGCCGTCCCCAAGACGCACGAGGACCGGCTCAAATTCCTGGCCGCCTGGCTGGCGAAAAACCAGCGCCGCCTGGCCACCTACAGTTCGGAAAATTTCGAGGCGACCAAAAAGGTCCTGAACAGTTACCTCATCAATAAGGACTACAGAGAGATCTTTGCCAGGCACCAGGACCTGCATCGGGAGGCCCTGCGGCAAATGACCATCCTCACTCAGGCCCACCAGTTGCAGACCCTGGAGAAGCTCACCCAGAAGCACGCCGAAAGGCGGCGCCTGGGGCCTCTCCAGAGAATTTCCCAGGCTGTGGCATTTTTAGAGGACAAAAAGGAGGATCTGCCCTATTTTTATCCCGCCATGTTCAAAAAGTTCCTGGATTTGTGGAACAAACTCATGGATTATCCCTATTTCCGGCATCTCCTCAAGGAAACCGGGCCCCCTTCCCTGCCCTATCGGCGCCGGGTCTGGCAGCTTCTCATTCTGGGTTCAAGGTTTATCCAGGATTTGCTCAAGCAGCACCGCCAGATCCTGGAGGAAGTGGGGCGAGGCGTTCCCTTCCCCTATTTTCCGCCAACCCCCCCGGCCTCCGCTGAACCACGGGAACCCCAGACCCTCGAGAAAGAAATCTCCCAACCCGAAGTGCGCAGCTAATACCAAGTCCCCATCAAACAAGTATTTTTTCTGCAGGCACGGCTTGCCGTGCCCAAACGCAGGCTTAGCCTCGCGGCTACATTTAATTACCTCTATGACCGCAACTTGGTATAACGCCAACGCCCGCAAGCGGAGATGGAGTGAGGGGGAAGATTGCGGTTGATTTTTTCACTTTCCATCTTTGCCTTATGCCCTCAATTTGAGAGGGACTATGGTGGCACAGGCGTCCCGCCTGTGCTGAGGCAGACCCAACCTGTGCCCGCCAAGACTTCCCTGGCCGGCGCCTCATGCCGGATGAGGATTTTAAAAATCCGGGGCCTGCCGCCTGCCGGGCTTGCCGAATTTTCCTCTAGACCGCCAAATAATCCTTGATAAAACGGTGCACCAGTTCCGCCACCTTCGGCCTCACCTGGCTGATGTCCGCCACTATCCCGGAAGTTCCCAAAGTGCCCTGGCCCGATTTTGCGGGAGATTGCCGGGAAGAGGCGCTCAGGTAAACAATATCGGCATTGTAAGCAAACATGGCATCGCACTTGGCTATGATAACATTGACATACATGACCGGCAGCCCGGCTGCTTGAGGCGTTTGCATTTGGGCAGCAACATTAATTCCGGCCTGGCGCAACCTCGTTTCCACATCTTTTTGTATCTGGTGGCGGTCAATCCCTTGAGCATCACCCGCAGGCTTCTCCAACTCCACCAAAACCGCCACCTCCCTGGAGGCTGGTGCGCTGCCGGGGGCGGCCGCCGTGCCTGCTGCGGAGGCGCCCCCGGCGGTGGCGCAACTGACCGCCAGGATACCGGCCAGAATCACCGCCCCCAGAACCCGGAAGTGATTCCACCGGCCCCCCGGCCTCTTAATCATAACTGCCTCCCCTTTACCACTACCCGCTCCCAACAGTTTCATAATTCCCCCTAGTCTTTCTTTGTATTGACTCCCCCCAACCAAAAACCTCCAGGGTTGGCGATTCAAATTACCGGTACCAATCCTGAGGGTTGATTCCTTTAAGGTGCTCGCCGCTCTTTACCCTCAGCTTTACCGGGGCGTGCGAGGTGCATTCGGCCCCCATGCCGCATTTGACAAACTCGGAGTAGTAAGCCCGGTAGTCCCTGGGATAACCGGCCCCGTATTTGCCGGGATCCGGGAGATAGGCGTAAACGTGATACTCCCCCGGAGGCACCTGCAAGCGATAACCCTTGCCATTCTGATAGTGCTTGCCTTTGAGGTGCTGCGCCGTGCAAAAGCGCTCCTGGCTGGCGATATTTTCGGCGCAGATGGTCATGTCCGGCGGAATAAAGTCGCTGGGATAAGCCAGGGAGCCCTCGATGATGCCGGGCTTTCCTTCCTGGGCCGGGGCGGACGCCGCCAGCAGCAGCACGCCAACCAGGGCCATGGCCAAGATGCAACCTTTCATGCGGGCTTAAATCGCCTCCTTGGGGTATTTTTTCCTTAAGCCAAACAATTTTTGGGGAGCGGCACGATTTGCTGCTCTGTCTGATGGTCCCCGCCACCCCTTTTTTCTTCAAGACCTCTAGCTGACATGATAGCTCAAGATTTAAAGGAGCGTCAACCGGGTAAAGCCCCGTTCCTCAGACGTCTTGCCCCTTACCGGCATTTTCCGGGAGTTCCCCGGCAGACTTTGGTCTTAATTTACTATGTCTCATCTATGATGCAAAAATCCTGCCATTACCCCCAAAAGTTCTCCCAACAAGACTCATCTGCCTGACTTCCCCAGGGGTCCCTTCTAGGGTTTTCTCTTGAGAGAAAACACATCAGGCCAGTGGGGCGGGCCTCCGTGCCCGCCATCCATTTTGCACTTGTTTCGTCTCAAAGGACAAGAGGTATTATTTCCCTGAGCTCAACCTGGCAGCCAACTCAAGTTTTGCCCCGAAATTCCTGCTGCGGATCACTTTCTTTAAAAATTTTTCATTTTTTTCAAGAAAGTTTTTAACTTTTTTCAAAATAATGCCGATCAGCACGCAAGACATCAGGATAAGGACAAATCCAGCCCCGGCTAGCTCTCCTTATTCCAGGTCCGGTTTGCCATGCAGTCAATTTTTTTTCGGATAGACCCTGATGCTTAAGTTCTTTTACTGGAACACTTTGAGACCATGAGCCTCTATCAGCGCCAGGCCCTGGATATGGGCATGAAAATCTTCGATCAGCTCATATTGCTGGGCAGTTTTTTTCTGGCCCTGGCCGCCATCTCTCAGGAGATCGAAGCCAGCAGCTTCTCCCAGTTCCTGTCCCTCCGCATCAGTCTGGCCAACTTCATCTTGTATGCCGGTTTTGCAGCATTATGGTTCATGATCTTCTGGATTTTTGGCCTCTATCACTCCCGGCGCTTCGCCTCCTGGAAAACGGATTTAACCGATATCGTCAATGCCACCTCCCTGGGGGTGCTCATGCTCTTCTTTTTCAGTCTGCCCTTTCACATCAGCCTGGTCACCCCGGCTTTTCTCTTTCTTTTTTGGCTTTACACCACCAGTCTCACCTTTGCCAGCCGCCTGACTCTCCGGCTGTTACTGGAGCGCATCCGGCGCTGGGGCGTTCATACCACCAATATCCTGGTGATCGGTACCAACTCCCGGGCGGTGCAGTTCGCCCAAACCTTGGAGAATAAGCTGGAAATGGGCTATCGCGTGGTGGGCTTTGTGGACATTGACTGGGCCGGGGCCAAGCGTTTTCGGGAATCAGGCTATCCCCTGGTGACCGACTTTGCCGGCCTGCGCGGCTTTCTCCGGAACCATGTGGTGGATGAAGTGGCCATCGACCTCCCCCTGAACACCTTTTACCGGGAAGTCACTGAAATCGTTAACCGCTGCCTGGAACAGGGGATTATGGTGCGCTTCATTTCCGACAGTTTCTATCTCCTGCGGAACATGAAACTGGCTCACTCCCGCCTGGAGAAATTCGGCGACAACATTGTTATCTCGGTGCAGAAAGGCTCCATGGGAGGCTGGCCCATCGTAGCCAAGCGGATATTTGACCTCCTGATCTCCTTTATCCTCATCAACTTCCTGGCGCCGGTTTTTCTCTTAATCGCTTTCCTCATCAAAATTACCTCCCCCGGGCCGGTCTTTTTTATCCAGGAGCGCATCGGCCTCAACAAGAGGCGCTTCCGCCTCATTAAATTCCGCACCATGATCCCCAACGCCGAACAACAGCAGGCTGGGTTGGAGATGCTTAATGAGGTCAGAGGCCCGGCTTTTAAGATAAAAAACGACCCCCGGGTGACCCCTCTGGGCCGTTTCTTGCGCCGAACCAGCCTGGATGAAATTCCCCAATTATTCAACGTGCTTCAAGGCGACATGAGCCTGGTGGGGCCTCGCCCTTTGCCCGTGCGGGACTACAACGGCTTCAACCGGGATTGGCACCGCCGCCGTTTCAGCGTCCGGCCGGGCATCTCCTGCCTCTGGCAGATCTCCGGCCGGAGCAACCTCCCCTTTACCAAGTGGATGAGGCTTGACATGGAGTACATTGACCACTGGTCCTTTTGGCTTGACTTGAAAATTCTGGCCCTGACCCTGCCGGCCATTATCCGGGAAAAAGGGGCTTATTAACTATATGGGTTCGGGAACCTTGATGACCGTCAAAAGAAAGCCAAAGATTTTCCAGATCCTTATGGGGGCTGCAGCCATTTCTCTCTTCTGGGCCGTCCTCTCTGTGGTTCAAGCCCAGGATAGCCGCCTGGAGCAATTCTCCCCCCGGGAAGAGATGGACCGCAAAGAAGAAATCAGGCGGAATCCCAGGAATGCCGTGGCCTGGTTTTATCTCGGGAGATACTACGATTTCACCCACCGCAACCAGGAAGCTGCCCAGGCCTTTCAACAGGCGACTCTCCTGAACCCCGGCTGGGCCGAGGCCTTTTTTAACCTCGGCAAGATGTATCGGGTCCTCGGCCGCCACCAGGAAGCGGCCCTGGCCCTGCAACGGGCCACCCTCCTCAAGTCCAACTACAGTCGGGCTTTTTTCTACCTGGGCCTGGTTTGGATCAACCTTGACCGTCCCAATGAAGCCGCCGCAGCCCTGATCAAGGCCTACGACCATGATCCCGGTTACTTCGAAACCTACTTTGACACCACCAGTTATGGCATTCACGGCGAATTGGGCGACAAAGAGACCATCTTAAGCCTGGTGCACATCATTTACCCGGTGAATCAACAACTGGCCCACATCATCTACAAAAGATGGACACGCCACGGCATCAACCTGCGGGATTTTTACGAAGTGGTTTCTGGCTCTGATAAAAAATCCGAAGCCGGGTATCAGGAAGCCCAGGAGTCAGGATACCAGGAGCAGCCCCTGCCCGGGTATCAAAAGCCTCCCCCGGCTGGTTTCAGACGTTGAGAACTACACACAGATGGGATAGAGCATGAAAAACGCACCTGACGAAACCAAAAGAGTCTCTCTGCGCGACCTTCTCCTGGTCATCTTTACCAAGCTCCACGTTTTCCTGGGCATTTTTATTTTCATTGTCATTGCCACCATGGCGTTTGCCCTCCTCAAGGAGCCGGTCTACGAAGTAACCGCCGATGTCCTGGTCAAGCCCTTGCTGGAAAAAAACCTCAAGCTCCAGGCCCCGGTGACTACCACAATGCGTGCAAATCCTGTGACCCAGCAGGATATCAATTCCGAGGTTAACCTCCTGAAATCCCCCCAGCTCTTGCTGAAGGTCGTGGAGAAACTGGAACTGGACAAGGAGCCGGAGCCCAAAACTTTTTGGGGGCGCTTTACAAAACCCCTGAGCACAAAGCTGAGGCAAATCCTGGTGACCCTGGGTCTGTCGGTGGAGACCAGCCCCCTGGACCGGGCCGTGCGGTACTATCAGAAGAAATTGGACATTAAGCCGGTGACCCTGTCCAACACCATTGAAGTTTTCTTGAAGGGGGAAGACCCGAGTCAAATAGCCGAAATAGTTAACACCTTGTTGGAAAGCTACATTGACTACCACATTGAAATTTATAAGGCCAAAGGAGCCCAGGAATTTTATGCCGGCCAGGCTGACCGCTTCTTCGCAGCCCTGCGTCAGGCGGAGAAGCAACTCAAGAATTTCAAGAAGCAATGGGACATTATTGACCTGACGGCCCAAAATGAAACCAATGTCAAAATCCTTCAGGTTCTGCGGGAAAATCTGGCCTTGGTACAAGCCCAAATAAAAGAACGACAAACCAAGGTGGGAGAACAGGCAAAAAATCTCGCCCAAACCGGGGAAATCGGGGCTGCCACTAAAGAATTCCAAACGGGCATCTTAGAGGAACTTATAAGGACCTTGGGTCCACTCCTGGCAGAAAAAGAACGCCTTTCCCTCCATTATCAGAAATCCAGCGCCAAATTTCAGGCTGCCGAACTGCAAGTCAAGGAACTCCTGAAGAATTATCAGAAACAGATTACCGAGATCCTGCGGGGCAGCCAGCTTGACCTGAACGCCTTGCAGAACTACGCCCGGGTCATCCAGAACGACATCGACAAAATCCAGGGGACCTCCGTATCCCTGTCTCAAAAGCAGGTGGAACTTGACCGCCTGAATCGGGAAGTCAAGCAGCTGGAAAAGAATTATCTGCTTTACTTGGATAAAACCGAAGAAGCTCGCATCGAAGCCCAACAAGACGCGGCCCGGGTCTCCAATGTCACCGTCACCACCTGGGCAACCCCGCCCACCATCCCGGTATTTCCCCGTAAAATTCTCATGGGGATTTTGTCGGTCCTCATCGGTGCTCTGGTCGGACTGGCAGGGGCTTCCGTCTCCTATTACATGGACCATACCCTGAAAATCCCGGAAGATTTGGGCCGGCAAAGCCAAATGCCGGTGCTGACCGGAGTGGAATTAGTGGAAAACCACCACCACAACCCCTCTCCCAAGGCCCCGCCCTTGTGGATGAAACATCCTCAAAAACATCCCTCCCTGGCTGCGAGCTTCCGCACCCTGAAATACCGCCTGGACCTCCTGAAAAAAGCCCAGAGAGACAGGATATTTTCCTTAACCGGATCCGAGCCCCAGGTGGGTGTCTCCACCCTGGCTTGTAATCTTGCCGCCATTATGGCGTTGGATTTCAATGATCAACGGATTTTGTTGGTTGATGCCAACCTGGAACATCCCCAGGTTGCGGCAGCCTTCCACAAGGCCTCAGAACCCGGACTATTAAACTACCTGATTGATGGCGCCGACCTGAAGAAAATCACCCAAAATTCATTTTTACCCAATTTGGACCTGATGGCGGTGGGGCAGAAAGACCGCGAGGTAACCTCACCCTTTGATCTACAAAGGTTTACCCAATTTTTGGCTGAGGTTCGGGAACTTTACGACTTTGTCCTTGTCGATACGGCCCCGCTTTTGCGAACCAGTGACAGCCTGATCATCTCCGGCAAAGTGGATGCGGTGGTGGCCGTGGCCGGGGCCAACCAGACCCGCTACGAGGTCATGTTGGAGGTCAAGCATCACATAGAACAAAATGGCCGGCTGGCAGGAGGCGTTCTCAATAAGCGCCGTTTTGTCATCCCTAAAACTTTTTATCGCTTCCTTTAAAAAGATTCCTGAGCAGGAAAGAGGACATGGACAAACAAAGAAGAATCATACTAAGCCTTTTTCTCTGTGGATTGGGCCTCTGGTGGCTGGCAGCCGGTTGTGCCGCCCGTCAACCGGCCAGCACTGCCGCTTCGATGGTCCAGGAGCAACCTCTTCCCTATGCTGTCGGCCCGGGTGACGTCATTGACGTAAAGCTCTTCTATACCCCCGAATTAGATGAGAGCCAGATTGTCCGTCCCGACGGGAAGATGGCCCTCCAACTCATCGGCGAGGTCCAGGCCCAGGGCAAGACCTCCGAGGAGCTTCAGCGGGAACTGGCCAGGCGCTTCTCTGCGCACCTCATTGACCCCAAAATAGCCGTCTTTGTGCGCCGGGTTCAGGACAGCAAGTACTGGGTCGCGGGTGAAGTTAAAAGGCCCGGGCCTTACCAGATGTTGGGACGCGCTACGGTGGTGGAGGCTATCATGGATGCCGGGGGAGGCACCCGCCC
>JBAQHL010000331.1:0-3466 GCA_049288295.1 Desulfobaccales bacterium | reverse complement strand
TAGCCGCAGGCTTCAGCCTGCGTCTGCACAGGTGAGGACACCTGTGCCACCGTTTGACTGCAAACCGGTATAATGGGATTTGACTCGGAAGGAATCTTGTATGAGCAGAACCACAGGTTCCCGGCCCGTGGGCACCCTTCAGCCAGTAAACCGGTGCACAAGACATAACGCAAGGCAAAAAATCATGGTGAGGAAGTCACCTGACGAAGAACCCGGAAGCCGATGAAACCGTCGGCCGTGTGAGGCGGGCTGAACCCGCGGGCCGCGCAGCGCAGGTTCCGGGCCCGGGAGCGCCAGGAGCCCCCTTTGCGGAGGCGGTAATCGGGCGCGGCGAAGGGGGTCCCACCCCCCGGGGGGGTCTTGTCATCAGCACACCATTCCGAGACATTCCCGGCCATATCAAAAAGACCATAGCCGTTGGCGGCAAAAGAGGCCACCGGCGCAGTGAGACGGAAGCCGTCGTCGGCAAAATCGTTGGGGTAATAATTGGCCCGAAAGCGCCCTCCAGCATCGGGGAGCTCCCGGCCCCAGGGGTAGGGTTCCCCCACCAGGCCGCCCCGGGCCGCCACCTCCCATTCCGCTTCGGAGGGCAGACGGTGGGCCACCCCGGTTTCCCGGGTGAGCCACCGGCAGAAGGCCTGGGCGTCGTGCCAGCTTACCCCCACCACCGGCTGGTTGGGGCCGTTCAGGTTTTTGTCCTGCCAGTACAGGGGCGCGGCATGGCCGGTGGCTGCCAGAAAGCGGCCGTAATGGGCGTTGGTGGTCTCGGTGGCGCCCAGGGAAAAGGGCTTCAAGGTCACCTGATACGGGGTGGGTTCATCACCATAGCGGCCGGCTTCGTTGAGGGGGCTTCCTAAAAAATAGCTTCCCCCCGGAATGAGGCGAAAGGAGAGCCCCAGAGAGTCCTGGGCCTGGGCGGGGCCATCAATGGACAGCAACAGCCAGCACAGCATCAACAACCAGATTAGGCGGTCTCTCTTGCCAGTTTTCAGGTGCCGTGCCCTGGACGGGATTTCGGAATATTTCATGGGGGATGAGATGAGTCGAAATTTGGAGGCTTGCTTCTATTTATACCAGATAGGGGAAATTTTCAGCCACTTGATAATTTTCCCATCAGGGCTAGAACCTTCAAGTGATTGAGACCCCAACATTTCTCCTGACTCAATCCTTTAGCGATCCTGGTCTGGGGTTTTCAGGTCACCCATCCCTGAATAATCTCCTAACTTTTGGGGGCATTTCAGTGGTAAGATACACACCAAATAACCTTTGGGGGGATGCTCATGAAGATTACTCGTGTAGTTTTGGTGGCGGTTATGGCGGTGATGTTGGCATTTACTTCGGTCCAGGCTGGGTTTTACGCAGGTTTTCAGATCGGGCCGAACTTTCCCATGAGTTCCGGGGGCAACGTCACCTTCTTTAACCGGGACTTCGACACCGGCAACCTCTCCTTTTCCACCGGTATCATGCTCGGCGTCCAGGTCGGCTACGATTTTCTGGGGGAAGGCCAAAGCTTCCCAACGTGGGCCAAATATTTCACCCTGGCCCTGGATTACCAATACAACAGTTATAATCTCGACCAGAAAAACGTCTACATCAATTATGGCAACTTTTCGGGGCGGGCTGATATCGGCGGCACCGGGGGAAGTCAGAATGCCCTGAGCTTTCTGGTCATGGGCAAGCTGCCCCTGATGGAGAGCGAGGAGTTTCCGCAGGGCCGCCTGTTTCCTTACATCGGCCTGGGCCCCAGCATTGTCTGGACGCAGATTGGGGACTCCAGCTCAAACAATATCGGCATTGTGGTGGAGCCCGGTGTCCGCTTCATGTTCACCCCGAATATCTCGGGAGACCTGGCCTACAGGTTCCGGTACTGTGAACCGAACTTTTCCGGGCTGGACAACTTTCAGGTTAACTTTAATTCCTCGAACAGTGCCGTGGTCTTCCGGGTGAATTATCAGTTCTAACCACAACCCCCTATAATCCACGAAACCGGGGCAGGGTCAGCCATGACCCTGCCTTTTTGTTATTCACGGGCAGGCAATATAACCATGCCAGATCAGAAACTAACCCCAGAGGTCCTGGAAAATGAAGATATGATCTGATTATGGAGGGTTTTTGGTCCGGTGATAAGTTTCTAAGAAGAGCAGTAACCTTCAATTGGTGAGGTGTGTTTTTGGGTCCTGATTTTTTCTCTGCATCCCCCAAAAGCCTCCCTCATAAAGCAGCTTCCCCTGAAAGAAAAAGGGCGCCGAGGAGTTAACTCAACGCCCAAAAATTCCCATATAGATGATTTCGCACTTATAAACGGCGCCGCTTTAGACCCAAAGCCCCCAGGAGTCCAGAGCCCAAGAGTAGGGCGGAGGCGGGGATGGGCACCTTGGAGTCGGGAATGGGTATGAAATTCAGCTTATTCAAACCTTCAGCAGGCTCAATGTTGTTGTAAAGGCCCCAGTTTTGGCGGTGCTATAAACACCACTACCTCCTGGCTCTTGTCCACATCTGGCGTAGAAATCCCCCCACACCGGCTACCGGAAGGTGTTGAAAGAAAAAAAAAGATTTTAGAATCAGCACCCTCTTTACCAGTTGTTGGAAAATCAACGGCCTGATTCCATTTATACCCGTAAATATCGCCGCCCATAAACGGGTTGCTGGGGTTCCTGTTAGGCCAAGTGTCTATGCCGGAGTTCCTTCAAGATTCCCTGCCTTTTAAGTCCTGGTTTTCTCCTACGGATTTCAGGGATTCCCTTATTGCCTCCAGACGCAAACCGTGCCAAAATATAATTTAGGTAAAAAGCTAAACCCGCCGTGAGGCGGGGACGGAAAGCCACGGGTCTTTGGGCTGCTTTTAGCAAAACTTAAGGTCGGGAGGAGACTTAGCAAAACAAAAAGTATAAGTTGCTTCGGTGGAAGCCACCCCATGGCATGGTATCTGAAAAAGCGCTAATCCTCGACCACACCAGGCCTCTCGGGTGGATTTTCACCGGCAGCCAGGCACGCAGACCAGCCTCCCTGGAACATGCCTAACGGTTTGTTCTGGGGATTTTTTTTTAGAGGTTCCCCTGAAGAATGAGCCCAAGGAGGGCCAAGATTTCCTGGAAAAGGGGTGAGAGTCAAAGTCCTATCTGTCAGCCTTACTGGACTAGGTTTAGAATCTTTAAAGGAAACCTTCGTTCCGTTTAAACTCCAAAACTAAGGATAAAGGGTTCATCAAATTTTGGGGAGGAAGATTATAATGGTTATCCCTTTGGTTTTGATGACGTTTGCTCTTTTATTTGCCTTTTCATACCTGCAGGAGCCTCTAAAAGAAAGAATTATGGGGGTGTGGAAACACCATAAGGATGATATTTTCTTAGTTTTTTTCCATGATAGTAGCATGAAGTTTAAGATTTCTTACCCCCAGGGAGATTATGAAATTCTTGGAAACTATGAATTGATAGACAATAATTACCTTAAAATTGAATTTCATCAC
>JBAQHL010000330.1:0-1866 GCA_049288295.1 Desulfobaccales bacterium | reverse complement strand
CGTATAATGTGAGAATTAAGCACTCGTTCACCAGCCGTTTCGGCTGCGTCTCAGGAAAGGCAGGTCGGCGGGGCAGGCGTCTCGGCCGTTATCCTGGCGGGCTCAGGCGCACCCCTTTTCTTATTTAGACTGCGAACGTAAAATTTTGTTAAGCAAAGGAAGGCGATCATGACAGAATACCGCATCCATCCTCTGGTGGTGGGAGCCAACGAAACCGACCAGGGGATCATGACCTACCTCAAGGGCTACGGCAAGCGCATCTGGATCCCCATCTACGTGTTCTATCTGGAGGGCGGGCCGGAAAAAATCCTGGTGGACACGGGACTCGAGCAGTTCATGGTCCCGGATGCGGTGGCCGAGCAATACGGCCTGAAAATCCAGGAATTCGAAGACGCGCTGGCCACCTATGATCTGGCCCCTGAAGACATTGACCTCATCATCCACACCCATCTGCACAATGACCACTGCGAAAACGACTACAAATGCACCAAAGCCCGGGTTTACGTGCAGAAGGCGGAGTATGAGTTCTTCAAGAACCCCCATCCCGCGGACCACCGCTATTTTCCGGACCTGTTGGATGATGTGGAGGTGGTGCAGGTGGAGGGAGACCAGGAAATCGTCCCGGGGATCTCGGTGATGCTCACCCCGGGACACACCCCCGGCGGCCAATCCGTGGTGGTGAATACCAAAAAAGGCAAGGCGGTGATCACCGGCTTTTGCTGCAATGAACAAAACTTTCCGGACTCAGGCCCCTGCATCCCCTGTGGCGTGCACCTGAATCTTCTCGAGGCCTACGACAGCATCCACCGGGTAAAACAGACTGCGGATATCATTATCCCCATCCACGACCTGTCCATAGGGCGGCATGCCACTATTCCGGAGTGAGAAAGCTGTAAGCTATAAGCTTTTTTTAAAAAAAATTGTCGAAAGAGGCTCTTGCAAAATTGTAGTCGCAGGCTTCAGCCTGCGCCAGCACAGGCTGGAAAGCCTGTGCCACCAGAGCTTAACTTACCAATCATACCAAGTTCCCTTCAAACAAGTAATTTTCCTGTAGCTTGGCTTGCCGTGCCCAAACGCAGGCTTAGCCTTGCTGGCTACATTTTATTACCTCTATGACCGCAACTTGGGATCAAATGAAATCTTCCGCCTGTCAATGTATTTTGCAAGAGGCTCGAAAAAAAGCTGTGTTTCCCAGAGCCTTTTAAAGCAGGCTGAAGTGCTGCTGCATTTTGCAAGAGACTCTATCCGACGAATATTTCATTGAGTGAGTCTTGTGCTCTGACCAAGCGCGTAAGACGCGCCCTGCATTTTTTTAGCTTATGCCTTAAAGCTTATAGCCCAAAACTCACACCTCATACATCGCGGCAATGGGCAAGCGCCTCCCCATGCCGAAGGCCTTGGAGGTTATCTTCAGGCCCGGCGCGGCCTGACGGCGTTTGTATTCGTTTATGTCGATGGTCTGAATGACCCAGCGCACGGTTTCGGAGGCAAAACCCCGCTCCACGATCTCCTCAAAAGAATGGGACTCCACCAGGTAAAGCTGGATAATCTGGTCCAGGATCTCATAAGGCGGCAGGGTGTCCTGGTCCTTTTGGTCCGGGCGCAGTTCTGCGGAGGGGGCTTTGTGGATGATACTCGGGGGAATAATGGTGCGGGGCCGGTTGATGAAGCGGGCCAGTTCGTAGACCATGGTTTTGGGCACATCCCCCAGGACGCTCAAACCCCCGCTCATGTCCCCGTACAGGGTGCAGTAGCCCACTGAGAGTTCGCTTTTATTGCCCGTGGCCAAGACCAGGTGGCCGAAGCGGTTGGACAGGGCCATGAGGATGTTGCCCCGGATGCGGGCCTGGATATTCTCCAGGGTGA
>JBAQHL010000329.1:0-6262 GCA_049288295.1 Desulfobaccales bacterium | reverse complement strand
TTTGCGTTGAGATTCTTCGCCGCCTGCGGCGGCTCAGAATGACAAGCTTGAATGTTAACGTATTTAAGAATTGATGTACTAAGTGCTTATCCGTATTTAACTTGACATTTATCAAATAACATGGCATGCATATCCTCAAAAATGCTCGAAGGAGGTGCGCATGTCAAGGTTGCCGTCATGGGCTGTTTCCGATGCTTTTTGGAAGCGTGTGGAGCCACTCTTACCGCAACCGACCAGGGACCCGAACAAATCTTATCTCCGGAAAAAAGGAGGCGGCAGAAAGCCGCTGGATTACCGCAAGGTATTTGAAGGCATTGTTTATGTTCTGCGCACCGGCTGCCAATGGAAGGCCCTTCCCAAAGAGATATATGGTAGCCCCAGTTCCGTTCATGCCTATTTTCGCCAGTGGGAAAAGGCTGGGGTATTCCTGGCCATGTGGCGAGCCGGGCTGGCGGAATATGATGAAATGGAGGGCATATCCTGGTTATGGCAGAGCATTGATAGTGCCATGACCAAAGCACCTTTGGCTCGGGAGGCGGTTGGTCCGAACCCGACGGACCGGGGAAAAAAAAGGAAGCAAACGCCATCTGCTGGTGGAAGAGCATGGCGTCCCTCTGTCGATCGTCGTCACCGGGGCGAATAGGCATGATGTAACTCAACTGGAAATCGTCTTGGATAGCATTGTCATTCAACGACCAGAGCCTACAGCAGAGCAGCCTCAGCACCTTTGCGCCGACAAAGGTTATGACGGTAAGCCTGCACACCAAAGCCTGGTCGACCGGGATTATATCCCGCATGTCCGGCGGCGGGGCGAGGAAATCGAGGCGAAAAAGACTGTCCCAGGCTATCGTGCCCGCCGCTGGGTTGTAGAAGTTTGCCATTCATGGTTGAACAGGTTTCGCAAGATCCTGGTTCGCTATGAGAAAACCCTTTCCAGCTATATTGCCCTGATCCATTTAGCTGCGGCCATAATCTGCTGGCGAAAAGTTGGTGTTATTTACGGATAAGCACTAAGTGATGGATAACTTGCCAGGTAAGGCAGTTATCACCAGACCTGCAGAAATTGTCGATAAGACTTAGATACCTGGAGCTGAAGCTTCCGTTGGGCGTCCGTCCGCAGTAAAGGCTGCGGTCTGCAGCAGGTAGCCGGAGCCTTAGCCCAATATTCGCGCCCTGGCTACCGGCGCAGAGGACGCACCACAGTCATCAAAGGCTCAATACACGCCAGCCAAGTTAATAATTGCTAGGATTGCGCGGATCGTAGGGTCCTCTTGGATCAAGGGGGCCTCGGGGATCGAGAGGGCCCCGCGGATCAAGGGGGCCTCTTGGGTCCAGAACCCCACGAGGTCCAGGCACCCCTAAACCGGGGTACACATATCCCCTTGGGGCGGCGGCCACCCGTGCTCCTCCATATCCGGGGCCTGACCCAACAGGACCGCCCCCAACGCCTAAGGCGGTTCCTCGTCGAGCTTCAGCATCGGTCACCCAAAAACCTTTTATGGGATTAACCGCCAGCAACCCGCCGATCATCACGAAGGACAAGAACACTGCAAGTGTTTTTAGCATCAACTTTTCAAGCTTTATATTTTGCATATCTTAACCCCCTCAATCATTTTTTCGGCTTTGTTGCCTTGGCAGGAGCCGCAGCAGGACGCAAGTCAATTTTTTCGGCCTTTTCAGGAGGGACGAAGGTAAAGAAGCTATCTTCCAACTGCGGTGAGGTATTCCATTTGATAAAAACCGCGCTGAACTGCAGTCCTTTGGCCTGCTTATCTGTGATGAGGAACTTCCGGGGCAGCGGGGTCGGGCCGTCTTCGATCCAGATCTGCCAATCGATGTCCTTTTGCCGGAAGGCCAAATGGTGGCACGGCACCCCCTGCACCTTGTGCAAGCCTGCGTAAAACCCGGAGATCACTCCGCTGGTGAGGTTTTCGTAAGCCTTGGTGTAAACCAGATCGGCCAGGGGGGCCCTGAGGTTGAAGGCCTGGATGGCATGGTTTAGGGCCGCGTCAATCTCCGGGGGAGCATCGATGGTGGTGTAAACATTCCTGCTCCGGTCCATGAGCGTGATGGTCTTGCCGTCATACAGAAACACCCGGTTATCTTCGTCGCCCAGGGATTCAGCCCGCATCCGGTCGGGGCGCCGCACCGAGGCCTCGACATTTCTACCCACCTGGATTTTCTGGCCCGTGGTCAAAAGCAGATCCTCGGTGATCTCTGCCTGAAAGGAGAACTGCTGCAGACCCTTCAGGTAATCGCACATTTGTTTGAGAATTTCTGCGGCCTTGGGTTCGATTTTTGGGGTTAGGGGTTTTGCCGGTTTGGCGGCGCTTAAAGCAGGCGGCGCCAGTCCGAAGCACAGGACCAACGCCAGCGCTGCTCCCAGTAGAACCCAACGCCCTGAAGGTCTTAGCCTTTCCTCTCTCATTTTTTGGTTCTCCTTGATGATGACGGGTTGGTGATGGCTTGGTTCATCTTCTCCCCTTGGTTCTGGCGGCTCAATGCTTCCGGGCAGGGTCTTCCCCGGCGGCCCAAACTTTCTCCTGGGCCTTTTTACTATAAGCATGATAACCCAAAAATCAATTTAGCCCTTGATTTCAACGTATCTTGCCACTATCCACAAATTAATAAATGTTTCGATAAGATATCGATAATGACAGATCACTTTTTACTCTTTAATATGGCTGCCAAATCCTTAACGCCAATATAGATATTTACCAGGCCTACGAGATACAGGAAGTAGACGACCGCTTTATTTTCTGTGCCCATCATGGTGGAACCCAGGTAAATGCAAAGGCCGCCCAGGAAAAAACTTATCAGACATTTTAAATAGGGGTTCATAACTTACCTCTTTTGAGAAGTTTCGAGTTTTGAGTTTCGAGTTGCAAATCGCAGGGTGCGTCTTAGGCACCAAGATGGCGGGCAGTGCCCGCCCTACATTTATTGCTTACCTCTCCTGAAAAGTTTCGAGTTTTATACCGATTGTCAGAAGTTTTTTCTCGTCCACCCTCACCCTAACCCTCTCCCCCCGCTGGGGGGAGAGGGGATAAGAGGACGAAACTTTTGGCAAAGGCTATAAATTGCCGTTAGAATGCAACTCGGTATTACAGGGTGGCGTCTCTGAGTGAGGTGTCTCTGAGGCTTCGCCCCAGGTTGACCTCACTCCTGATGGCCATTCTCTCCAGGTGAAGGTTTTTCCTGGCGGGAGAGTTTGCGCTCGTACGCGGTTTCGATCTTGGCCATGACTTCTTCCAGGGGGCAGGGTTTCAGAAGGAACTCGGAGGCCCCCAGGCGGATGATATCCATGGCCGCATCCACGGAGGCGTGACCGGTGAGGACAATGACCTCGGGGCCGGGGTGGTCCTTCTTGATGGCGGCCAGGGTCTCGAGGCCGTCCATGCCCGGCATGCGCATATCCAACAAAATCACATCATAAGGATTGCGGGCCAGTTCGTCTAAAGCCCCCTGCCCGCTATCCACCGCAGTAACCTCAAAGCCTTGAGCCCTGAGCATCTTGCCCAGGGTGTTTCTGAAGCGTTCCTCGTCATCGACCAACAGGATTTTCGGGAGCTGAGCCATGCTCACACCTTCCTCTGAGCAACAGTGCGGGGGAGCCTGATGGTGAAGCTGGAGCCTTGCCCCACTTCGCTGGAGACGGAGATCCTCCCCCCCAGCCTGTGAATAATGCCGTGGCAGATGGACAGGCCCAGCCCCGTGCCTTTGCCCTGGGGCTTGGTGGTGAAAAACGGGTCAAAAATCTGGGCTAAGTTTTCTTGGGGAATACCGCAGCCGGTGTCGTTGATCTGGACCATGACCTGGTTGTCCCCTGCCGCCTGGGTGATGATGGTGACGGCGCCCTCTTTGCCGATGGCCTGGATGGCGTTATTGAGGAGGTTTAAGATCACCTGCCGGAGGAGGGGTGAATCGCTGTTGATTATGGGCAAATCCGGGTGAAGCTGCTTCACCAGGGTGATGTTGCGCGCCTGGGCTTCCTTTTCCACCAGGCGGGCCATGTCCTCCACCACCCTGTTGAGCTGCACCGACTGGAGAACCGGTTGGCGGCGGCGGGCGAAATTGAGCAGATTGTGGGTGATTTCCCGGCCCCGGTCCACCTGATGGACGATCTCGGCCAGGCAGTTGGTGATTTCCGACACATCCGGGGAAGGCTCTTTTTTAAAAAGGAGGAGCAGCCACTCGGCCTCCTGGCGGATGATGGCCAGGGGGTTGTTGATTTCATGGGCCAGGCCGGCGGAGAGTTCCCCTAAAGAGGCGAGCTTTTGGGACTGCAGCAGTTGCTCGTCAGTCAGGGCTTTGTCACGCTCGGCCTCGGCCTTTTGACTCAGCACCTGCCGCACCGTGGCAAAAGACAGGGCTGCCAGCAGCAAAGAGGCCAGGGCATACGGCAAACCCGCCTGAAATCCCAGGGGAAGAGCGAGAATCACCAGCAAAAGGGCGGTCCCATACACGGGAATAGTATTCCACAGGTTTTGGCTGGGGGTCTCATCTGGGGAGGTGTTGAGACTTGCTAACATAACTCGGCCATGGAAATGAACCTGGCGCCGGCGCCCTACTTGGCGTATTCCAGTTGAATCAATCTCCTTTCATTGGCCTGCCGCAGCTTATCCATCAAGTCATCCAGGGCCACGGGTTTCATGACGTAATCAAAGGCGCCCAACTGCATGCCCTGGATGCCTGATTCCACCGAGGCATGGCCGGTGAGCATGATTACTTCCACCAGGGGTTTTTTCAGTTTGATCTCCCGTAAGGTTTCGATGCCGTCCATGCCGGGCATTTTGACATCCAGGACCACGACATCGAACTCCTGGGCGGTAAGCATTTCCAGGGCCTTGGGGCCGCTGTTGGCCCCTTCGACATCTACCTTGCGAGCCCGGAGACGTTTGATAATGGCATCCCGGAAGTCGTCTTCGTCATCTACGATCAGAATGCGAAATTTATCCATAAAATGCTCCTTTCAAGTTCTGCTGTAACTGGTGATCTCCCCCCAGGTTTTTCATTTTATCGGGAGTGTAATGGTGAAGGTGGTGCCCTGACCGATTTCACTGTCCACGGTGATGGCGCCGCCTAATTTTTCAATAATGCTGTAGGAAATGGACAGTCCCAGGCCGGTGCCCTTGCCCACTTCCTTGGTGGTAAAAAAGGGATCAAAGATTTTGGCCATGGTTTCCCTGGTCATCCCCGGACCGGTATCGGAGATCTTAACGGCGATCTGATCCGTTTGCCGCGAGGTTTTCAGGGTGATGCTGCCGTTTTTGCCCATGGCGTCGATGGCATTATTGATGATATTGAGAAATACCTGCTGCAATTGACTGGCATCGCTGGAGGTTGTCGGCAGGTCGGGGGCCAGTTCCTTGCGGATTTCGATGCTGCGATACCGGGCTTCGTTTTCCAGAAAGCCGGCGCATTCCTCCAGGATCTGATTGACCATGACTTTTTCCATGGTCGGCTCCATCCGGCGGGCAAAACCCAGCAAACGGTGAGTCACTTTTTTAACGCGGTCGGCGTGGTACTCAATCTTATTGATGGATTCTTGAAACTCCTTCAAGTTTGGGCTGTTGGCCACGTCCTCTTCTTTGAGCAGATCCTTCATCCAGCCCGCTTCTTCGCCGATGACTGCCAGGGGGTTATTGATTTCGTGGGCGACCCCGGCGGCCATTTTGCCCAGGGCGGCCAACTTGCTTTCGTGGATCATTACTTCGTCACTTTTGGCCTTTTCCCGGTCAGTAATTATCAAACGGTCCAAGACCTTTTTGGTGGTGTATACCGAGCCGATGATAATAAGCGCTAAGCCCAGAAGGGAAAGGAGGCCCACCAGGTACTTGGCCCGCAGCAGCGGCGCCAGGGGTTCCCTGGGGTCTTCCCGGATAACGAGCACCCATTTTTTCCCCTTGATTTGGGCCGTCGCAAACAGGTTACGTTCGCCTTGAAAGGCGATTTCCTCAACCCTGACTCCCACCGCGGCAGAAAAATCCGGGCCGGGCGGTTGTTCAAACAGATTACCACCAAACCGGGGTTTCGTCTGCAAGATATTTTCCCGATTAACCAAAAAGGCATCCCCGGTCTTGCCGATTTGAGCAGCATTCACAATGCGTTCCAGAACATCCGAATCAATGGTGGCTCGCAAAATCCAATTCCGATTTTTTTCCCTTACCAAAACGGCAATGATAAAGTGAGGCACCTTCCTGAAACCCAGAAAGACATCGCTCACGTAAATCCCCGAATTCAAGACCGCGTCAAACCACTT
>JBAQHL010000328.1:0-18502 GCA_049288295.1 Desulfobaccales bacterium | reverse complement strand
GCCCACCACCACCAGGTCCGGGCGGGGGTCAAGGTTTTCGGGCTGGTAGCCGTCCTGAATGGGAATGCCCAGACCCTCCAGAAAGGTGCTCATGGGGGGATAGACATGCTCGTCGGAACCGGTGACCCTATAGCCCAATTCCTGGAGGATACCCGCCAGCGCGGCCATACCCGTGCCGCAGATGCCCAGAAGGTGGATGTGGAGTGGAGGCGATGTTGTCATGTTACCGAGGTGTCACCTTTTTGAAGTCCTAAGTCCAAAGTCCAAGGTCCAAATTCCAGGGTTCAAGGTTCAAAGTTGAGAACTCTGCGTAAACCAATGCCGCCATTCTGAACGATCTGCTTTAGGGCGACGCATGTGTCGCCACTACGGGGGATTTTCACGGAAAAGCCTCACGGCTACATTATGGCTCCCCAAGGCCCAGGGCCCGGCAGGCGGCCTCGTGAAACCGGGGACGGAAGGCCTTGATGCCGTCGAGGTTATTTCGGCCCAGGTGCACCCGGTTGGTTAGCAAGACTACCATTTGCCCCTGCTCCAGGTCAAGCCAGAAGGAAGTGCCGGTGAAGCCGGTGTGGCCGACGCTTCCGGGGGAAAAATCGCGCCCGGCAGAGCTTTGTCCCGGAGTGGGCACATCAAACCCCGGGGTGCGGCAACCGGGGGTCACCGGTGTTAAAAACCGGCGCACTATCTCGGGAGAAATCTCTAATCCCTCGCTTTGACCCTGATACGCCCGGTAAAGCCAAGCCGCCAGGGCAAAGACTTCGGGGCCGGTTCCAAAGAGCCCGGCGTGCCCGGCCACCCCGCCCGCGGCCCAGGCGTTTTCGTCGTGGACCTCGCCATGGATGGAACGGCCCGGAATGAGGCCTTCCTCGGTGGCGGCGAAGCCCCCTTTCATCCCACCACCCTGCCTTTTGGGGTTAAAACCCAAGGTGTTTAACCCCAAAGGGACGTATAATTGCCGGCGGCAGAAGGAGTCCAGGTCCTGGCCGCTGACTTTTTCCACCACGACCTGCAGGAGCATGAAGCCCAGGTCGCTGTAAAGAGTAGCGCTTTCCGGCTCATATTCCAGGGGTTCGGCGGCGGCCAGGCGGGCCAGAAGAACGGGGCGGCCGGCCGGGGGGGCTGATAGCAATTTCTCATAAAAAGGGCGCCAGGCCGGCAGACCGGAACGATGCGCCAGAAGGCTCTGCAGGGTAAGGGGGCGTTTGTCAGGAGGGAGACAGGGATCCGTCAGGACTTCACCAAGGGTGGTGGATAGATCGAGGTGACCCCGGTGGGTCAAAAGCATGAGGGCCAGGGCGGTGGCCAGGGGTTTGGTAAGGGAGGCCAGGTCAAAAATGGTGGATGGTGTTACCGGCGGGCTTGCCGGGTCCCGGTTTAGCCGGCCGGCCGCGCCCTGCCAGAGCAGGGTCCCCTGGAGGCCCACCAAGGCCACGGCCTCGGTGTAAACCCCCTGGCTAAGGCCCTCTTCGAGGAGGTTTTTAAGATTTTCCCACTTATACAAGCAGCCCTCAAAAAAGCAATAGTCAGGCGGCGGCGGTTCTTTTATCCAGGTTCAAGCTGCCCCACCAGGATTTGTAGATCTGGCCGGTCTCGAAAGATAACAAATTCCCCTGCCCAGTAGTGTCCGCCAGGCTATTTGCAAATATCGATTCCTCGGAAAAAGAAAACATGTAGCAGCGAGGCTCAAGCCTCGCGCCAGCACAGGTGAGGACACCTGTGCCACCAGTCCTTTCTTTCATGGTGGCAGCTACTTGCTCATAGGCGAATCTCATTTCCCCTGGACAAAGAATCCATGAGTCTGAAACGCCCTCTTCTGGTTCCCAAGAAACACCCAAAACCAAGAAAATTCCTGTTGGGTGCGTCTCATGCACCATTTTCGGCGCGTAAGACGCGCCCTGCGAGAATCATTTTCAGAACAGTCGCTCATGAGTCTTTGGCTCTCTCGAAACCATGAAAAGACTTGGTGGCCCAGGTTTTCAACCTGTGCCTGGACGGGCTGGAAGCCCGTCCTACCGTTCCCAGGTATGGTCGGGGGAAATAGAGGCGATTGAACTTTTCGTAACAGTTCCTCATGGGCCGGTTGCCCACCAGCGAAGCATGGAAAGTCGGCAGGGCAGGCCTCCGTGCCCGCCTCGATTATCCGCACAGGCTGGAAAGCCTATGCCACCCCTGAGGAACTTTTCAAGACAGCACTTAAACGATTCCTGCAAAAAGCCCGGCGGACACTATCCCCCCTGCCCTCCTTTTAAAAAGGGGGAGTTGATGAGCCGCCAGCCCCAAGTCCCCTTTTTCTACAGGAGGATTTGTCCAGGCAAAGCTTATGGCTCTGAAATTGCTTTTTGAGCGCAACCAGGTATCAGGTCCGCTCGGGGTTCTCAGGAAAGAAAGGGAAACGTTGGCCTCAGTCCGCCTCCCCCGGCAGCACGATCTCTTCCCCCGGCAAAATGGTGTTCAGCAGGAGGCCCGTCATCACCTTGGGGTAGAAATAGGTGGACTTGCGGGGCATGACCAGGCTGTTCATGGCCACCTCCCGCACTTGCTCGATCTTGGTGGGGTTGAGAATAAAGGCCAGGCTCACTTCCTGGGCAGCGAGAAGTTGTATGACTTCCTCCAGCTTGCTGGAGTATTTACAGGTCTCTTGATCGTCCAGGGCCTTGGCATCCAGCCCGATGCCCTTCCCCAAAATTAGGTGGTTGAGGACGGCGACGTCCAGGGCAGCCAGGGCCGGGTGCATTTCCCGGGCCAGGATTTTCTGCCGGACGCCTTCCCGGAGCTGCAGGCGCCAAGCCTTGAGGCCGAAGCCCACCATGATGAAGACGGTGTCATCCGGGCCGGCCGCAGCCAGTTGCCTCTGAACATAGTGGGCGTAAGCGGCGGTATCGCCGCTGGGGGGCGTAAGGGGAGTCACATCGAAGTATCTCTCCAGGCGGGGCAGAAAGCTTCCTACTTCCAGGCGGTTAATCCGCGGACCTTTCAACAGGCGGTGGGCCATGAGGATGACCAGTTCCGGGTCGTAAAGGTTGGCCAGATACATGAACATGAAGTTGAAGGGGGCCCGGGGCGAAGTGAGGGGGTAGCGTTCCTTCATCCACTTCTGGAAGGCCAGGGCCGTTTCATAGCGGTGGTGGCCGTCGGCGATGAAAAGCTGCAACGGTTTCAGCGCCTGATACACTGCAGCCTGAGCCTCCGGGTCAGTGACCGGAAAGACCCGCTGCTCCCGCCCCTCCACATCGATACAGGACAAAAGCGGGGAAGAGGGCGCGCCTTTGGCCAAGTCGTCAAGAATCCGGTTGACCGGGTCAGGGAAGAGGGCGTAAATGGGGGAGAAATGGGCCTGACAACTTTTGAACAGTTCCAGACGGTCGGCCTTAGCCTTGGAGAAGGTCTGTTCGTGGGGGAGAATGATCCCTTTATGAAAAGGCTCCAGATGCACCAAGGCCGCCAGTCCCCGGCGGGTGTAATTGCGGCCACCGTGGTCAAAGCGGGTTTCCCAATAATAATAAGCGGGCTTGTCAGCGCGGCGGAAAACCCCCTCCTGCTGCCACTGGCGGAAGAGGGCCGCGGCCCTGGTATAGCGGTTTTCCAAGGGGTTGTCGCAGGGCTGGGCCTCAGGGAGAATGAGGCGCACCATGTTATGGGGATGCTTGGCGGCAAAGGCCTCCCGTTCGTCCGGCCGGATCACGTCATAGGGGGGCGTCACCACCTGGGTGAGGTCGCCAACCTTGTCTGTGTCAAAATACATCCCCCGGAAGGGGGCAACTTGGGCCACCTTATTCCTCCTCCTGACAGGCACAATAATATTCGGCTTAATTTATCAACAAATCAAGAACCGTCAATAGGCAAGGCCGGCCGACCAGGTTTTTCTGGGGTCAAGCCCTTTAAGAATCTAAAAAAAATTATTGACCGGGAAGACGCCAAAAGGTATATAAGTCTGACGTTAGTCAAGCTAACGTAAACGTATGGTTGGGTCTGCGAAGCGCACCCCTTTCCCCAAGGGCAAGGGGTATCTTCTGTTTTGGGACAGGAAGAGGTGACTCCACCCCCTGGCAGGAGCCCCCGGTTGCTCGGTCGGCCCAATCTTGACACCCGGGGACCCTTGACGTTTTCCTGGATCTCTGCAGCACCGAGGCCGGCGCTTCAGCAGAGCCGGGACATTCTGGCTAGTCCGGAAACCAGGCAGGAGGAGGATGGAGAATTGGAAAACCCAACCATTGGCTATGGGATGCAGCTGACTTTGGACGGCTATGACTGCAATCCGACAAAGTTGGCGAACCTGGACATCATCTATGAGTTTCTGGACCATTGTCCGGACCTGATCACCATGACAAAAATCATGCCCCCCTATGTCTTCAAGTATCATGCGGCAACTCCGGCAGACTGGGGCGTTTCAGGTTTTGTGCTCATCGCCGAGAGCCATATCAGCGTTCACACCTACCCGGAAAAGTCGTATCTCAGTTTGGACATTTTTTCCTGCAAGGATTTTGACCACCAAAAAGCCGTATCTTACGCCACCGAGTTGTTTGGCATTGGCCGTCATGAACTCAACCTCTTGAACCGGGGTCTGGAATTCCCCAGAAACGTCAAGAAGGTGGAGAATATTCTGAGGCAAGAGCGGCAACGTCTAAGAGTCTAAGCATGGACGAGGGCGATAGTCCCCGACCCAGTTTCCTCAAGCGTCTCTGGCAGCGCTGGTTTTCCCGCCGTAAGCTCTCCCACCCGGATGACCTGGAGCGGGAAATTGAGAATATCCTTGAAATCTGCCAGGAAAAAGAGCTTCTCAGCCGCGAGGAACGGGAGCTCATTGAGAGTATCATTGAGTTCAAGGATACTCTTGTCCGGGAAATCATGGTGCCCCGCACCGAGATCATTGCCCTGGAGCGCACCACCCCCCTGGAGGAAATCTTCCGCCTGGTCCTGGAATCCGGCCATTCCCGTTTTCCGGTCTACGAGGGCACCATCGACAACATCGTGGGCCTGCTCCTGGCCAAGGATCTCTTGACCTTCTGGCAGCCCTCGGATGACCAGCCGGACCTGGAAAAAGTCCTGCGTCCGGCGTATTTTATCCCGGAAAGCAAAAGGATCAGCGATCTCTTGCGGGACCTGGTGGAGCGCAAAGCCCAGATCTCCATTGTCATCGATGAATACGGCGGCACGGCCGGGCTCATCACCCTTGAGGACATACTCGAGGAAATCGTCGGGGAAATATATGATGAGTACGACCGCCATGAGCCCCGCCTCCTCACCCAGGAGGACGGTTCCGTGGTTGTGGACGCCCGTTTGGATGTGGAAGAGCTCATGGAGCACTTCGACCGCCCCATCCCGGAGGGTGAATTCGAGTCCGTGGGGGGGCTCCTCATCCATCACCTGGGGCGGGTCCCCCAGGTTAGCGACTTGGTGGTGATCCACGACCTTGAGCTTACAGTGAAAACTGCGGACGCGCGCCGGGCCAAGGAGGTCCTGGTGCGCCCTCTGACCAGCCAGTAGAGCCGCGGCTCCTGACCCCTCTTGAGCAAAAGGGGGGAATAAATCCATCCTTAATAATTCGCTAACTTAGACAATCGATAATATCCGGGCACCTTCAGCCTTTCCTCTTGGAGGCTTTTATGTTCCTGCCCCTCCTGGCCGCCATCTTCTCCGGACTTTTGCTGGCGGCAGCCTTTCCCAAATATGATCAGAGCTATCTGTTATTTGTGGGTCTCATCCCCATGCTCTGGGCCCTCCGGGGCCAGACACGGAAAGCCGGCTTCTGGCTGGGCATGGTCAACGGCCTGGCCTTTTATCTGGGACTGCTCTCCTGGATTTTTCACGTCACCCATGTCTACGGCAAGTTCCCCGTGCCTCTGGCCCTGGGGGTGGTCCTGTTGCTGGCCTTTTATCTCTCCCTTTACAGGGCCTTGTGGGCCTGGGGGGTAGTCTGGGCGGAAAAACGAGGGGTCAGCCTGCTCTGGTTTGCCCCCGCCTGGTGGGTGGTCTTGGAGTTTGTCCAGGGCTATCCCATCAGCAGCTTCCCCTGGGAACTTATGGGGCACGGCCTGTACCAGCAGCCTCTCCTCATCCAGGCGGCCGACCTTATCGGCGCCTATGGCCTTTCTTTTCTTCTGGTCCTAGTTAATGTCAGTCTGGGTTTCATCTTCTTCCCTTACGCCAGGGGTCGCCTACACGGCGGCAGGGTTCACACCCTGACCCTCCTTATCCTTGTCCTGGTGGCCTGGGTCGGTTATGGTTACTTTCGCCTGGGTACCGTGACTGAGGTCATAGCCCAAAGCCCCAAAATCAAGACTGCGGTTATCCAGGGGAACATCCAGCAGAGTGATAAATGGGACCCCAAAATCGCGCAGGCCACCCTGGAAACCTACGCCCGGCTTACCAGGCAGACGCTGGAGCGGGCTAAGGAAACTGCGGCCCCCGGCCAGGCGCCCCTGGTCATCTGGCCGGAAACTGCGGCCCCCTTTTTTTTCAATTACCGCCCCGGCCTGGATACTCCCCTGGATATTATTGTCCGGGAAGTGGCGCGTGAGAATAGAATCTACCTGCTTTTCGGGGCCCCAGCCATGGACACCCGGCCGGAGGGGGACCTGTTTTACAACCGGGCCTATCTCCTTAACCCCCAGGGGGAGGTGATGGGCTTCTACGACAAGGCCCACCTGGTGCCCTGGGGGGAATACGTCCCCTTTCAGCGGATTTTCTTTTTCATCCAAAAGATGGTGCCCATGATCGGGGACTTTATGGAAGGGCCGGTGGGGGCCACCGTGCCGTTCAACCAGGGCAAGGTGGGAGTGCTCATCTGCTATGAGTCCATTTTCGGGTATATCAGCCGGGCTCAGGTGGCAAACGGCGCCCAACTGCTGGTCAACATCACCAATGACGCCTGGTTCGGCCGGACCAGCGCCCCCTATCAACACATGTCCATGTCTGTGCTCAGGGCCGTGGAAAACCGGGTCTCCCTGGCCCGGGCCGCCAATACCGGCATCTCCACCTTCATCAACCCGGACGGCCGCATCCTCTGGACCTCGCCTCTGGAACAGGAGGCGGGGCAAATCATGGAACTGCCCTGGCTGACGGGGGGGACTTTTTTCACCAGCTATGGGCATTACTTCCCCTGGGTCTGCATCGGGGTTGCGGTCCTGGCCCTGGTCTTCGGTCGCCGCAGGAATCAGTATTGATGCGGGCGTATTGATGCATGCGGGGGAGGGGGATAAGGGGCAGTGGCCCCTTACCCCCTCCCCCAATCCCTTAGCGGAAAGCGGGAGCACAGGCTTCCAGCCTGTGGCACAGGCAAGATGCCTGTGCTCCCGGAGAGACGTGTCGGGGTGTGGTAGGACGGGCTTCCAGCCCGTCCAGGCACGGGCAGGATGCCCGTGCTACCGGCCAAGGGGGTTGGGAAGGCAATTAAAATGTTTTCGGTTTTCGGTTTTCGGTTTTCGGTTGAAATTAGATGGATTATCAACAAGATAGTCGCTGAATTGGTTGCATGTAAAACTGAACTCGGTATTACACCAGCCGTAGGGCGGGAAAGCGGGAGCGCATCCCGCCTGAACTTGTGGAAAGGAGTGTCCGCCACCACGGTAAACACAGCGCCCCTTACGTCTCCTTTGAACCTTGAACTTTAAGCCTTGAACTTCACCCATGAAACCTAAAACTCTCTCCCTGTTCGCCCCCCCTGAGCCCCTGGCCGCCCGGATGCGGCCCCGGGAACTGGCCGAATTTGTGGGTCAGGCGCACCTGGTGGGAGAGGGGCGCATCCTGTGGCGGGCCATGCGGGCCAGGCGTCTTTTTGCCTCCATGATTTTCTGGGGTCCGCCGGGATGCGGCAAAACCACCCTGGCTCGGCTATTGGCCCGGGAACTGGACTGCGAGTTTTTCGCCTTGAGCGCCGTGGTGGTGGGGGTGGCGGAGGTGCGCCAACTAGTGGAGAAGGCCCGGCGTCTCAGGGACGCGGGCCGGCGCACCGTGGTCCTTCTGGACGAAATCCACCGCTTCAACAAGGCCCAGCAGGACGCCCTGCTCCCCCATGTGGAGGAGGGTCTTTTAACGCTGGTGGGCGCCACCACGGAAAACCCCTATTTTGAGATTATCGGGCCGCTCCTGTCCCGCACCCGGGTCTTCGTGTTTGAGCCTTTGAGCGAGGAAGAATTGCTCACCATCGTCAAGCGGGCCCTGGCGAATCGCGACCGGGGTCTGGGAGACCTGCAGGTGGACATGGCTGAAGAAGCCCTCACTTACCTGGTCCGCATGTCCGGGGGCGACACCCGCCGAGCCCTGAACACCCTGGAATTGGCGGTTTTGAGCACCCCGCCGGGGCCTGACCAGGTCATCCGGGTTGACCTGGCGGTGCTCAAGGAGTGCCTGCCCCGCCGGGAATTGCTCTACGACAAGGGGGGCGACGCCCACTACGACACCATTTCCGCGTTCATCAAAAGCGTGCGCGGCTCGGACGTGGACGCGGCCCTGTACTGGCTGGCCCGCATGCTGATGGCCGGGGAGGACCCCCGTTTCATCATGCGCCGTTTGTTTATCCTGGCCTCAGAGGACATCGGCCTTGCGGACCCCCGAGCTTTGGAGCAGGCCGCGGCGGCATCCCGGGCCCTGGAATGGGTGGGCCTGCCCGAAGCCCAGTACCACCTGGCCCAGGCCACCATGTACCTGGCCCTGGCCCCCAAAAGCAATACCACCCAGGCATATTTTTCGGCCTTGGCCTGCCTTAAGGAGACCGGGGTCACCACGGTCCCCACCCACCTCCAGGATGCCTCCCGGGACGGGGCGGCCATGGGACACGGGCGGGATTATGTATACCCCCACGACTGTCCCGGCCACTGGGTGGAGCAAATTTATCTCCCGGAGGAATTATCCGAAAAAACATTTTACGAGCCGGGGAAAGAAGGTGCGGAGCCGGAGTTGGCCGGCCGCTGGCGGGGCCTTCGCCGGCCTCAGGGAAAACCCTGATTTTTTTTTCGAAATTCCCTATTTTTATTCCAAATATCTGGACAAGGTGAGTGGAAATTCTTATAATAAGGGTGACATGGGGGAGCGCCACACAACCAGGGGGTGCTCCTATGAAACGAGTACTTTTCGTCGACGCTGAACCGCACATTCAGCAGCTTTGCCAGGAAGAGCTTCGGGAAGAAGGGTATGAAGTCCAGGTGGCCGGGTCCGGGGGGGATGTCGTTCGCCTGGTGGATTCCTTTCATCCTGATGTGGTAATTCTGGAAGTGCTGTTGCCGGACATGTCCGGGTTGGAAACGGGCAGAATCGTCAAGGGAACGAGAAAAGAGACCCGGGTTATCCTGTTTTCTCACATGAAACCGCCTCATCTGCTAAGTGAATGGGGAGCGGACGCGTTTGTGTTTAAATCCCCTGATCTTGGCGAACTCAAAGAAACCGTGCGCCAGCTCATCCCGAAAAGCCGGGCCGCTTAGGGAGAATCGCCATGGCTCTCATGGAAATCAGCGTTGTTCCCCTGGGGCTCGGGACTCCCAGCGTGGGGGATTATGTGGCTGCTCTGGTTGATTATTTACGGGACCACAAGATCCCCTACCGGCTCACGGATATGAGCACCGTCATCGAAGGCTCCCCGGCCAAGCTCCTGGAATGGGCCGGCATTCTCCACGAACTGCCCTTTGAAAAAGGGGTGCACCGGGTGGTTACCCACATTACCATTGACGACAGGCGGGATAAGAAGGTGGCCCTTGGGGATAAAACCGCCGCGGTGGAAGCCCGTCTAACCTGAAAAAACTATGGGGACCAAACGCAAAGATTACTATGGGATTTTGGGGGTGGCCCGCGACGCCTCCCCTGAAGAAATGAAAAAGAAGTACCGCCAGATTGCTCTGAAATATCACCCTGACCGCAATCCCGGCAATAAAGACGCGGAAAACAAATTCAAAGAAGCCGCCGAAGCCTACGAGGTCCTGAGGGACCCGGAAAAACGGCGGCTTTATGATCTTTATGGGCACGAGGGCCTGTCCTCCACGGGTTTCACCGGGTTCCACGATTTTACCGATATCTTCCGCAGTTTCGGGGACATTTTCGAGGATTTATTCGGGTTTGGGAATTTCGGGGCCCAGGAGGGACGCCCCCAGGCGGGCAGCGACCTGCGCTATGATTTGACCCTGGACTTCATGGACGCCAGCCTGGGAACCGAAGTAACCATCGAGGTCCCCAGAGTGGTCACCTGTAAGACCTGCGGGGGGAGCGGCGCCAAGCCCGGCACCAGCAAGGTCCCCTGTACGGCCTGCGGCGGCCGGGGGGTGATCACCCGGACCCAGGGAATCTTCCAGATTACCACTACCTGCTCCCGGTGCGGGGGCCTGCGGGAATTGATCGCCGAACCCTGCCTGGTGTGCCAGGGGGAAGGTCAGACCCGGGAAAAGAAAAAAATCAAGGTGAAAATCCCGCCGGGGGTGGACAGCGGCACCCACCTGGTCATGGCTGGGGAAGGCAACGCCGGGCGCTTCGGCGGCCCTCCGGGGGACCTCTATATCATCGTGCACGTGCGGCCCCACGAGCTCTTCCGCCGGGAGGGCTACGACCTCCATTTGGTGGCCCCCATCTCCTTTGTCCAGGCCTCCCTGGGCGCCCGCCTCACCGTTCCCACCCTGAAAGGTACCCATGAACTGGTGATTCCGCCCGGCACCCAGCCCGGTGAGATCATTCGCCTCCGGGGGGAAGGTGTCCCCTATCCCAAAGGAGGCAGACAAGGGGATCTCCTGGTGGAAGTCAAGGTGGTCATTCCCCGGGACCTGACGCCCAAGCAGATCGAGCTTCTGAAAGAACTGGCCCAGGAGGATCCGGAGGGCCAGACCTCGGTGTTGGAGGCCCCGGCGGAAGAGGGCCTGCTGCACAAGATCTGGAACACGGTGAAAAACTGGCATAATCAGGGATGAGTCTGCCTCGGTTATTGTAAGGGCTCGTCTCTCACCAAGTTGCTGGGCACAAAGCGAATTATATTAATCGTAAAGAAATGTTGGGGCGCAAGGTATTGCGCCCTTTTTTTTGGCGTATGAATTATTCCCCCATATATACCGATTGCCAGAAGTTTTTCTCGGCCCCCCTCACCCTCTCCCCCTGCTGGAGGGAGAGGGGATAAGAGGAAGAAACTGTAGTCGTGTATGTCAAGTTCTGCAAATTGGTCGAGGCATACAGTTTTTTTCAGGTGTCAGAAACATGGGGGGTGTGGACCTGTTCCAACCAAGACGACAAATCCCCCCTGCCCCAGCCACCCCTTCAAGGGGGAGGGAGTTCTTCAGCTTGGTGGCACAGGTTTTCAACCTGTGCCTGGACGGGCTGGAAGCCCGTCCTACCGGCACCCCCCCACGTCTCTCCGAGAGTACAGGCATCTTACCTGTGCCACAGGCGGGACGCCTGTGCTCCCGAGATAGGGGTGGGCGAAAGGGGTTGGTAGAGTAAATTTACAAGGAGCGGTACTGGCCGCTAAAATAATTGGTGGGCGGCGCCCAGCCTCCAGAAAACCACCGAGTGGCGTTCTAAGGGCAATTTTTTATAACCGCAGGATTTTCCAGAATAATTCTCCCGCAGGGGCGATGCCTGCGTCGCCCTTTCCACAGATTTTCTCTAGGGGGTGGCCCACGCCTGCCCAGGCTGGAAAGCCTGTGCCACCAGGTTCTTTGCTCCTGCGAAGGTAACAGCCGATCCGGGCTGTACTTAGCAGGCGAGGGTGCCTGCTCTACAATATCTTGCTTAGTTTAAGAAGCTTTTCGGCCAAGGCGGGAGTTTCTCAGAGTCTCTACCTTTCTTCTTTTCAACCAAAAACCAAAAACCGAAAGCGGTCTGAGTTCCGGGCTTTTCTTGTTGACAAGCATCCTTCGGGGTATTAAATTAATATGTGCAGAATTTCACGTGGACAGGTTTGCGCAAGACCAAGGGCGTAATTTATGGCCACTGACCTCAATATCCTCATCGGCGGCGCTGCCGGGCAAGGGGTCCACGCCATCACCGGCCCCCTGGCCAAGGCCCTGGTACGCCACGGCTGTTACGTCAACGTCACCCAGTCCTACGAGTCCCGCATCCGGGGGGGACACCTCTTTAATGTCATACGGGTCAGCGATGAGCCCCTTTGGTGCTCCCGGGAAAGGGTGGACATCCTGGTGGCCCTCAACCAGGAAACCGTAACCCTCCACCAGTCAGAAGTATTCCACAGCGGCATTATCATTTTCGACCAATCTGAGGTCAAGGAAGCGCCTGAGGCCGCAACCTATCTGGCCCTGTCGCCGGACACCCTGCTGCCCGACACCCAGGCCGGGGACATTGCCGTCAATGCCGGGGCCTGCGGCGCCATCCTGGGACTCCTGGAAGTGCCGGTGGACGGCCTGGTGGAGCTTTTAGAGCAGACCTTCGCGGCCAAAGGCCCGGAGGTGACGGGCTGGAACCGAGAGGCGGCGCAGCGCGGCTTTGAGATGGGAAAAACCCAGGGGCATCCCTATTCTCTGGGCAATGTGGTGAAGCCCCCGGAGCCCCGCCTGCTCATCAGCGGCCACGAGGCCCTGGCCCTGGGTGCCCTGGCCGGCGGGCTCACCTTCATCTGCGGCTATCCCATGACCCCCTGGACCAGCCTGTTTAACGCCATCGCCCAAAGGGCCGGCCGCTGGCAGGTGATCGTAGAGCAGACCGAAGACGAGATTGCCGCCATCAACATGGCTATTGGGGCCTCTTTTGCCGGGGCCCGGGTTCTGACCGGCACCTCCGGCGGGGGCTTCTGCCTCATGACCGAGGGGGTGGGCCTGGCCGCCATGAGCGAAACTCCGGTGGTGGTGGTGGTGTCCCAGCGACCCGGTCCCAGCACCGGCCTCCCCACCCGCACCAGCCAGGGAGACCTGGGAGTTGTGCTTTACTCTGGCCAGGATGACTTTCCCCGGGCGGTTCTGGCCCCCGGCGACCCGGCCCAGGGTTATCTTTTGGGAGCCAAGGCCCTGCGCCTGGCGGAGCGTTACCAGACGCCGGTTTTTATTCTTACTGACCAGTATTTCGCGGACACGCAGCTTACCTATACAACCCAGGACTTCCCGGCCCTGGAGCCGGCCCCGCCCCTCCCGCAAGGCGTGTCCGGTGATCAATACCAGCGCTATGCCTTTGCGGAGGACGGCATTTCCCCCCGGCGTTTTCCCGGCTTCGGACCGGAAATCGTGGTGGGCGACTCCGACGAGCATACCCCGGACGGCCATCTCACCGAAGACCTGACGGTGCGGATTCGCATGCACAATAAGCGGATGGCCAAGCTCCGGGGGCTTTACCGGGATATGGGCACTATCACCACGGCCGGCGCACCCGAGGCGCCCCTGGTGATCATGGCCTGGGGCTCCAGCTACGGCGCCGCGGCGGAAGCCGTGGCCAGGCTCAGGCAAGCCGGCAGCCTGGCCCGACTGGTGCATCTAGCGGAATTGTGGCCATTTCCCCGCCGGGCGGTGACGGAGGCCCTGGAGGGACACAGGAAGCTCATCCTGGTGGAAGGCAACGCCAGCGGCCAACTGAATCGCCTGTTGCGCCAGGAGACCGGCATGGCTGCCGACCACACGGTGGTGAGATACGACGGCCTCCCCTTCACGCCGGAGTATATCCTCCGGGACATAGCCAAAGAGGTCTGAGGACACCCCATGCTGCCCCTGGAACTGTATAACAGCATTAAACCGGCCTGGTGTCCGGGGTGCGGCAATTTCCCCATGCTCCAGGCCTTTAAAAAGGCCCTGGCGGAATTGGAGATTGCGCCCCACAACATTCTGGTGGTCTCAGGCATAGGCCAGTCCAGCAAGTTTCCCCATTATCTCCGGTGCAACACCCTTAACGGCATTCATGGACGGGCCCTGCCGGTGGCCACCGGCGTCCGCCTGGCCAACCCCAACCTTAAGGTTGTGGTCACCACCGGGGACGGCGATTGCTACGGGGAAGGCGGCAATCATTTGTTGGCGGCTTTTCGCCGCAACCCCGATATGACCCTGGTGGTGCATAACAACCAGGTGTACGCCCTGACCAAAGGCCAGGCTTCCCCCACCACCGACCAGGGCTATAAGACCCTCCTGCAGCCGGCGGGGGTGCCTTATCCGCCGCTGCACGCCCTGGCGTTGGCCGTGGCCCAGGACTGTTCCTGGGTGGGGCGGGGTTTTGCCGGACAGGCCGACCAGCTCACGGACCTTTACAAACAGGCCATCAACCACCGGGGGTTTGCCCTTCTGGAGGTCTTGCAGCCCTGTGTTTCCTTTAACAAGATCAACACCTATCAATGGTATCAATCCCGGGTTTACCGGGTTGAGGACGAACCGGGCTACGACCCGGAAAATGAGTTGTGGGCCTATCAAAAGGCCAAGGAGTGGGGGGAGCGCATCCCCCTCGGGGTGATTTTCAAAAAACCCCGGCCCCTCATGGAGGAGGCCTTTCCCGCCCTGGCGGCCGGACCGCTGGGCGCCTGGCAGGTAGAGCGGCCGGTGGCCGAGCTTTTAGAGGATTTTTATTAACGGACCCTGGTGATCTTCCCTGGCGAATTACCCAATAATTCCGGATAATAGGGGTAAGGAGACGAAAAATATGTCAGAAAAAACCTCCTTTGACATTCTGAGAGAACCGAACCATATTTTCATCGACGAGGATTATACCTTCTCGGAGTTGGCTACTTACCTGCTCACCTGGGGGGTGGAGATTGCGCTGACCTTCACCATAGCCATTGTGTATTTGAGAGGGTAACGCGCCGGTTTGCCGGAAAAAGCGGTAGCACCCGGCCGGAAAAGATTTTCTTCCCAGGGACAGGTGCTGCCGGGCCGAATTTCCTTGAAATTGACAGGATAATTATTATTTTTGTGTTAAAATTAAGCTGTCCTTTACTTAATTACCACTAAACAACGTGGGCCAGCGTCAGGAAGGGCGCCAGGCAGGAACCCACCAAACCTGGGGGTTACCAGAGGCACTAGCGCAGTAGGTTACGCTTAAGCCGCGGGACCAAAGGCAGGCTCAGGGAGGTGTGGGAACATATGATAAACGAATTATTAGCCCCAGGCGGCAGCCTGGAAATGGTGGAAGCCGTCTTTACCCACGGCGCCGATGCCGTTTATGTCGGGGCCAAGGGCTTCAGCCGCCGCAAATGTGCATGGGAGATGGAGGACAGCCAGATCGGCGAAGCTGTCCGCGTCGCCCAAGGCTACCAGGGAAAGGTTCGGGTGGCCCTCAACGCGGAGATTCCCCCGGAGAAATTTTCCCTGGTGCTGGACAAAGTGGAGAGGTACGCCCACTTCGGCATCGAAGGGGTGATCGTCAAGACCCCGGCCGTTATCCAGGAGATCCACCGGAGGTTACCGGAGCTGATCATCCACGCCAGTGTTGGCTGCAACATTCAAACCAAAGAGGACATGGCCCGGTTTCAGTCCTACGGAGCCACCCAGTTGGTGGCCTCCACGGAAATCAACACGGCGGCTAAGCTAACCCGCTTCAAAAGGGAGGCGGACTCCCTGGGACTCAAGACCGAAGTGCTTGTCCACGGCAACCGCTGCATCGGCGGGGTGGGCAACTGCCTTTTCCACGAACTCATCGCCGACTGTTACATACGCAAGGTCTATTATGACGAGGACGGCAACGAAATCGTGGAATTTGAGGGCTGGCCGGACCGAAGCGGCAGCTGCTTCAGGATTTGCCTCCTCACCGACGAACAGCGCCACAAAGTGCTGGGCCGGCGGGGGTTGAGCCCTGAGCAGGTGGAAGCCTTAAACCAGCGGGTCGAAGCCAATCCCAACGTGGCCTTTGCCATCCTGGGCGACGAATTGAAGGCCTATCTTGATTTAGGCCTGGCCACCATCAAGGTCCAGGGGCGGGAGTACGCAATTACCATGATCAGCCGCATGATCAGTTGCTACCGCAAACTCATTGACGCCCATGCCCGGGGAGAAGACATCAACAGCCCCATGCTGAAGCGGGTCCAGGACACTTTGGCCGACATCGTGGCCGAGCGGGACCGGGCCCGACTGGAAAAAACCGCTGAACTGCACAAACACATTGTGGGATTGTAATTTTTTTCGCATTTTTTTCTTTTCTATGGGAAAAAGCCTCCCTATAATGGGGAGGCTTTTTTATTATGAGGTCGTCTCCCAGTCCTGCCACGCCAATAAGAAAAAATTGTTTCATTTTCTCCCCGTTCTAAAAGGGGGGCAGGGCGGCGGTGTCCGGTAGGCTTTTGGCACATGTTGTTACCCCTGCAGAAGAAAGAATGGCAGGATGGATTTATTAAAAATCTTGAGGTAATAAGCCAGTTGGTTAACTAATGCGGCTTAGCCATGTCTAATGGTCATCGACAAGTCTTTATAAACCCGGAGGTTTTCCCGGTTTAATCTAACTCTGCGGTATGAAGGACGCTTCTTCTCCCACCCTGCCCTTCTCTCCCGGTATCTGGGGCGCCTTGCTGTTGGCCGCGGTCATTGTTTGGGCCAGCTTTTACAACCTGTCCAACTATCCCGATCTCTGGTGGGACGAAGCCATCTTTTCGGAGACGGCCGCCAACCTGGTCCAGCACGGCCGCTATGCCTTCACCGTGCAAAGCCCTGATCACCTCTCTGACCTGGACTACCGCATCAGTGTGGGTCCGGCCATAATAATACCTGTGGCCCTGGCCTATAAGGTGCTGGGGGTAGGCCTGGTCCAGGGGCGACTGGTGGCGGGCTTCTTCCTGGTTTTTGTTTTTTTGGCCCTTTTTCTGGCGAGCCGCCGTCTTTTCGGGCCTGCTGCGGCCTTCCTGGCCGTGGTTCTGGCCCTGCTGGGCACGGACGTTATTCACTGGGGCCGCGCCGTTTTGGGGGATGTCCCGGCCCTGGGGCTTTTCCTCTGCGGGGTTTGGCTCATCACCCGGGATATGCAGGAGGATTCCACCCTCTCCCTCTTCCTGGGGGGCTTGTTTCTGGGTCTGGCCTTTGATGCCAAGGAATTTTACGGCCTGACCTTTCTCCCTCCCCTGGCGGCCCTGGCCTGGCGGGATTGGGGCGCCTGGCGGCGACTGGCCTGGAAGCTGGCCGTTTTTATCACCGGGGTGTCCATTCCCCTGCTGTCCTACCTGGCCTTCAAGGTGGCGGTCCTGGGCGGCCTGACCCCGGCAGTCATGCATTTCCTGGAACAAAAGGCCCTGCTGCGCCACGAATTTTTCACCCCGCTCACCATCGGCCGGGTGTACCTCGAAAGTTTCCGCTACCTATTGACCCACCCCCTTTATCTTACCGGCCTGCTCGGCTGCGTCTGGCTCTGGCGCACGGGCAGCCTTACCCCGGGCCGCGGCCTCTGGCTGGGATACTTTGTCCTCTGGAGCCTGGTGTATCTCACCGCGATTTTTTGGCCTCGTTTTGCCTTGCCGGCCCTGTTTCTGGCTGCTCCCCTGGCCGCTTTCCTGCTTTGCCGCCTTCTGGCCCGCTTGACTGCAGGGTTGGCGCCCCGGCCCCTGAGGTGGGCCGCCGCCGGGGTCCTGGCCGGTTTTTTCATCTGGTTTTATCCGGTCACCGGTTTGGAATATATGAAAACCCTGGCGCTGGACCACGGCCACGCCCCCAGCCGCCTGGTGGATTATCTGAGGAAGTATGTGCCCTCCCGGACCCTCATTGAAACCCCGGAGTATGAACTGGCCTTCCTGGATGACGAGCACTGTTTTCACCACATGCCCGCCTTTTTTATCGTGGAATCCGGCAAAAAGGGGGTGGAACTCCTCAATCCCCGGCGGTATCCTTATAATTTCAACCAAATCAAGGCTGATGTCCTGATCCTGGGTTACTTCGGCAAAAGCATCTTTGCCCAGGTTTATGCACCGGCCCAGGTGGCCAGGTATTGGCGGAAAATCGCCCAGATAGACTATTATGACATCTATGTGCGCCGATCCTCCCCCTTGCTGAAGACGGTGCAACCGGGCAGAGATTTCCCGGCGCCCTCCCTGCCCATTCGCCAAACCAAAAGCGTTGCAGTTCATGATTCCCTCAGTTTGTATCATTCGTTCTCTCACTGACCTGCGCCGGCGCCACCCGGAATTGGCGGCCGGGGACCTGGTGCTTGGCCCCCTGGCCGTGAAACCCGGGGAAGAGATCGTGCTCCTGGACCTTCACGAGAGGGGCGTGGGGTTTTATCCGCCTCTTCTGGCCCAGATGACGGCGCGCACCAAGACGGCCCAGGCCCAGGTCCTGGGTGATTATATGATCCCCGGCACCTTTGTGGCCCACAGCCCGGCTGACTTGGCCGCCAGAGTGGCAGACCCCCGCCTGGCAGGCCCGGTGGTTTCCAAGCGGGACCGGGCCCACCTGGGGTTGGGCGTGAGCTTCTGGCCGAGCTTTGAGGTGCTTTACAGTCTGGCGGCCCTGCAGCCCCTGCCTTTTCCCCTGGTTATCCAGCCCTTCCTGGAAGGGGCCCGGGACTTCAGGGTCGTGGTGGTGGGAGACTATGTCGAGGCTTATGAGCGGCTTAACCCCGAGGGTTTTCGGAAAAATCTTTTTCAGGGCGGGGCCTTTCGTGCCCTAGAGGTGAACCCCGAACTTCTCTCCTT
>JBAQHL010000327.1:0-4733 GCA_049288295.1 Desulfobaccales bacterium | reverse complement strand
GCCCGCCTCTGGCTGGAGGAAAAATGCTGAACGAGAAAATGCTGATGCCTGGGGGGAGGGCCAGGGACGTAGGGGCGGGTTTTAAACCCGCCCTCCCGGATATCCCCCAAGTTCCCCTCCCTACCTGCATAAGGTGGCTGGCAAGGCGGGCCTTCGGCCCGACTTTCCGGAACATGATAACCCCCTCAAGGGATTGGGAGAACAGGCATCTTGCCTGTTCCTGCACAGGCTGGAAGCCTGTGCTCCCGTTCACGGTGACGGGATGCGGGTTTGGGGTAGGGGGTGGGGGTTTGCGCCCCTCCCATAACGGCCCCAAGCGGCCCGCGGTCTTTTTAGACCGGGACGGCACCATTAACGAAGAGATGGGTTACCTTAATCACCTGAGCCGTTTGCGGCTGCTGCCGGACGCGGCCCCAGGCATCCGTCTCTTAAACGAGGCCCATCTCCCGGTGGTGGTGGTCACCAACCAGTCAGGCGCCGCCCGGGGCTATTTTCCCTCGGCCCTGGTGGCTGAGGCCCATGCCCGCCTGCAAGAACTCCTGGCCCAGGCCGGAGCCCGGCTGGACGCCATCTACACCTGCCTGCATGGCCCCGAGGCCGGCTGTGCCTGCCGCAAACCCCGGCCCGGCTTGCTTCTTCAGGCCGCCCGCGACCTGAACCTGGATGTCAGCCGCTCCTATCTGATCGGGGACCGGTATAAGGACATAGAAACCGCGGCCAACGCCGGGGCCCGGGGAATTTTGGTTCTCACCGGCTATGGTTTGGGGGAATATGAGCACTTTCATGAAATCACCCCCGCCAGCCCCGTGCATGTGGCAAAAAATTTGCTGGACGCCGCAGAATTTATTATCCAGCAGGAAAAAAAGCGGGGTGAAAAGGAGATCATTATGGAAAAACCGCCAAGAGAATTTTTACCGAAACTGCGGGAAAAAGCCGCCGCCCAAAAAATCGCCCAACACCTGGGCATCGAGCTTACGGAGGTTTCCCCCGGTTACGCCCGGGCCACCATGATCTGCCGGGAGGACATGAGCAATATCCTGGGGATGGTCCACGGCACCGCGCTCTTTGCCCTCATGGATGAGGTGTTCCAGGCCGCGGTCAACTCCCACGGCACCATTGCCGTGGCCTTAAACCTCAGTCTGACCTTTCACCAGGCCCCCCAGTTCGGCGAGGTCCTGACGGCCACCGGCCGCGAAGTTCACACCAGCCGCCGTCTGGCCACCTGTCTCATCGAGGTCACCGGTGGGGATGGCGGCCGCATCGCCTCCTGCCAGGCCCTGGCCTATCGCAAAGGCACGCCCATTGAGTTTTGATGGGGAAGGCAGTCAGTGGGATTACTTCTTCAACAACAGCCACAGATCAGCGTGGTTCTGGAGGTGGAAATCGGCTTTCAGGGAGGGGTTCCGGTAGGCTCCGAAGAAGACGCCGGCCCGGGCGGACACTTCCCGGTCCAGGTCCGAATCCCCGATGTAACAGGCCTGGCCGGGCGTTGCCCCGAAATGCTCCAGGATGCGGCTTATGCACTCGGGATGGGGTTTGGGCTGCTGCACCTCAAGGCTCGAGACGGTGACCTCAAAAAATTCCGTCAGGCTGCAGTGCTCAAGAACCGGCCCCAGGCTTTTACCCCGGTTGGTGGCGATGGCCAGGTGGTAATGGGGCCGGAGAAGGGCCAGGGTTTCCCTCAAATGGGGTTCCACCTGGATGAGGGCCAGGAAGGGAGTGTTGTCAACGGTTTTTTGGTATTCCTGGGCCGCACTTCGTTGGGGGGCATCCTGAAAAAGCCAGGCCAGAGCGTCGGGGGCCGGCAGGGGTTTCACGTAGTCCCACTGGGCCGTAGTCAGGGAGGGCAGACCGAACCGGGTCAGAATATGATTATAAAAGGCCTGGTTGGCCAGGCTGGAGTCCACCAGGACCCCGTCGCAATCATAGATAATGACCTTTAAACCTCGCAGGGTTTTCATCATCACGGTGTCCGATGGGAATATTGCAGGAAACGGGATTTTATACGAATTTGACATCACGTAGAGTATAAACTCTTTGCAACTGCTTCGAGGCCAGGGATGTTTTTGTCGTTTTGGACCGAGTATCGCGTCTCAGATATATCTTGTAAAAACATAGGGTCGGGCGGGCCTCCGTGCCCGCCAATCATGGCGGCCAGAGACGGCCGCCCTACCCGAATCGATTACCTAACCCTTTTTAATTCCAAAGAAATCCAGTTGATGAGCCATATAGACCAGTTCTCCCCGGCCAATCTGCTGGTGCCGCTGGGAGGCCCACCTATTCAGAGATTCTCTCTCCAGGAGGGGATGCCCTCGCAAGGCCCCCTCCACGGTGTGCACCAGGTAGTGCAGAAAGTAAGCCTCATCATGGGGGTAGCCCTTGGGGCCGGGGAATACCACCCAATCGGAACTGCCCGCGGCGATAATTGCGCCGCCGAATCTCGGGACAACACTGAAAAGCCGCCTCCCGGTAAGGCTGGACCCGGAGGGTTTGCCGTCCACCAGGCGGCTGTCCATGGTGCCGTGGTAGAGCTTTTCCACGAGGGCGTCAAGGCCAGAGTCCACAACAGGTAGAAAGATGGTGGCCCCGTCAAAATTGAGGGTGAAGGAAAACCAGCCCTCCGGCTTGATGAGAGAAAAAAGAAGCGGCACCACGGTGTCCAGGTCCAGCAGGTCGAGGAAAGCGTGGGCCAGGACCAGGTCCCACCGGCGCCGGCCCCTCTCCCGCGCCGTAAACTGCAAAGCATCAGCAGCCTCCAGCGAGACCGTAAGGGAGCGGCGGGGACTGGTGATGAGCCATTCCTGGTTTCCCGTGGCCTCGCAGCGCAATCCTCGCTCCCGGGCAAAAACCGACAGGCGTGTCGCGGCTGCGGCGATATTTTCCGGCAAAAGATCCACCGCCGTGTAGTGGGCGTTCGCCAGAACCTCCCAATCCCACCAGCGCTCCAGCATGGTGCCGATGCCGCAGCCCACTTCCAGGATGGAAATGCGGCCTGATTTCTGCCTGGATTCTAAAGCTTGGGCCAGGGCCTCAAAGACCTGCCGGTTTAAGGCGCGGTCGTCCACGGGTTTTTTGGCGCCCAGGTAGCGAGTGTAATTGAAGTCGGTGGGGATAGGCATATTTTGGCTTAGTGCAAAGAGTCTTAGGGAGAGGGTCAAGGGTTAAAGACTGTAAGTTTTAGGCCTTAGGCTTTTCGAGCCCCTCTTCCCCCTTATTCATACCTGAGTTATCCGCATTTGGTGAGACTTAGAAGCATCGAGGTCTCATTACTGGTAACTGATTATTGGTCACTGATCACTGGTGACTGGTCACTGGCAGGCCTGGCCCTCCCCTCGAATTACCCAAAACCAACTCCTTGAGAAAACGGTGCACCGCAGCCCCCGTGTCCTCCCAGGTGGGGTGGGCCGCAAAGCGCTTCCGGGCCGCCAGACTCATGGCCAGGAGCAGGTCCCGGTTTTCCATGAGCGTCCTTAAGTGACCCGCCAAGGCTGCGGCGTCGCCGGCTGAGGTCAGAAAGCCATCGACGCCGTGAGTGATGATCTCCCGGGCCCCGCCGGCTGTAGTGGCCAGGGCCGGCAGGCCGAAGGCCATGCCCTCCAGGTAAACGATGCCGAACCCTTCATAGGAGGAGGGCACCGCCAACACCTGGCTCCGGGCCAAACATGACGCCAGGGCATCTTCATGAAGGGCGCCGGTTAATTCAATCTGGCCGCCCCAGCCGGCCTCGGCAATCCGAGTTCTGATCTGACGGACGTAAGCGTCATCCATCTCCAGGCTGCCCGCCACGGTGAGGCGCCAGGCCTGCCCGGGGAGGAGGGCCAGGGCCGCCAGCAGCGTGTGCAGCCCTTTCCGGGGAATAACGTTTCCCAGAAACAGGAGCCGCAAGGGGGCTGGTTCATGGGCCCGGGCCGCCAGATCCCTCTCGGTCAGGGTAATGGCAAAGCGGTTGGCCCCAGGATGGGCCACCACTGCGGGCATGTTTTTGCCCAGCAGTTCTGCCACGGTTCTCTGAGTTGTCCGGCTGTTGAAGATACAGCCATCCACGGTGGCCAGGTAGCGGCGTTCCACCAGACGGTAAAGGTGATTCTGCCAGGGGGGCCGGGCCTCGGAGCAGCGCAGGTGGTGGACGATGGCCGCCACGGGGGGCCCCTGCCCCTTGAGGCTGCCGTTGAGCCGGAACAGGGAGGGGTGGGCCAGTTCGTCCTGCAAGATGATGTCGGCCTTGAGGCTGAGCAGCCGTTGTCTCAGATTTGCAGAGAGGTTGTCCAGCAAGCCCATGAAATAACGGCGCCAGGGCAGGGAGACGATTTCCACCGTTTCCCCCTGGCGGCGCAGATAGTCCACCAACATACGGTCATAGAGGAAACCGCCGCTGATGAATTCAAGGTTGCCGTAAAGGACCAGGGCAACCCGCATTACACCTCTTCCCGGTAGGCTGCCCAGGCAATGCCGGTCTCCCAGATTTTCACCTGCACGGCCGTAAGATTGGCCGCCCTAATCTGTTTCCTAAACTGCTTACAAAAAATCCGGGACAGATGTTCAATGCTGGGATTGAGGCCGGCGAATTCCGGCAGGTCGTTCAAAGTCCGGTCCCGGTAGTAGGCCACCAGGGCGTCAAGGTGGGTTTCAATGTCCACGATGTCCACCAGGTAGCCGTGCTCATCCAAATTATTCCCGTACAGCTCGACTTCTACCTGGTAATGATGGGAGTGGCGCTGATTTTCCGCGCCCCA
>JBAQHL010000326.1:0-4701 GCA_049288295.1 Desulfobaccales bacterium | reverse complement strand
GGCCAGAGGCCCCGACTTCTACGATTCATTTGAGTCCTCAAGGGATTGGGGGAGGGGGTAAGGGGCCACCGCCCCTTAGCCCCCTCCCCCACATTTTTCTTTACAGCCTGTCTGGATTTTAATACCGTTAATGGCGTGCGTCCCGGTGGACGGCGGATATAACAGGGAGGTCAATTTTCATGCGGCGAAAAACCGGTCTGGTCTATGACGAACAATACTTGCGGCACCGCCCCGGGGAATGGCACCCGGAGCGCCCGGCCCGTCTGGAGGCCATCATGCAGCGCCTCCAGGACACCGGTCTTCTGGAGGAACTGGTTCTCATTCGACCGTATCAGGCCCCTGTATCCTGGATTGAGCGCCTTCATGACCCTGATTACATCAAGCGCTTCAAAACCGCGTGTGAAAAAGGCTATACCATTTTTGGGGTCCCTGACTGCGGCATCTGTCCCGAATCTTATGAAATTGCCTTGTTGGCGGTGGGCGGGGTGTTCGCCGCGGTTGACCATGTCATGAACGGCACGGTGGACAACGCCTTTTGCGCGGTGCGGCCTCCCGGCCACCACGCCGAACGCAGCAAAGCCATGGGCTTTTGTTTTTTCAACAACATTGCCCTGGGCGCCGTCTATATCCTGGAAAATTTCGGCCTGGAGAGGGTGGCCATCATCGACTGGGACGTGCACCACGGCAACGGCACCCAGCATCTGTTCGAATCAGACCCCCGGGTGTTTTACCTTTCCCTCCATGAGGACCCCTTCTCCTGCTACCCCGGCACCGGCCTCGCAAATGAACAAGGCAAGGGCAAAGGCAAGGGCTTTACCCTGAATATCCCCCTGCCCGCGGGCAGCGGCGACGAGGCCTATCTGAAGGCCCTGGAGGATGAGGCCCTCCCTCGCCTGCGGGATTTTGCCCCGCAATTTGTCCTCATCTCCGCGGGCTTTGACGCCCACGGCGACGACCCCCTGGCTCACCAGACCCTGACCCGGGGTGCCTATAAGAAGATGGGCGAGATGCTGCTCAAGCTTGCCGGCGACAGCGCCCAGGGCCGCCTCATCAGCGTCCTGGAGGGAGGCTACAACCTCACCGTGCTGGCGGACTGCGTGGAGGACCACCTGCGCCTGTTGTTAGGGGACGGTTAGGCAAGTAACCAAAAAAATTACCTTTTAAGCTCGTTGGGCATGAAATTTTCTTGACGGCGAAAAAACTCTGTGCTAAGGATGGCTATCCTTTCACCAGGCGCAATACCAGTGGTTAAGGCAACAGTAAGAGCTTGAATAAAGAATGGGAGGGCCTCCGGCCGCCCATTTTTTTTGGCCTGCACCCAGGAGTCGCCACCGGAAGGAATATTCAGGGAGCAGGAGGGGTTATGCGCTTCACCGGCAAAGTCAAGTGGTTCAACGAATCCAAGGGCTACGGCTTTATTCAGCGGGAAGATGGGGCTGACGTGTTCGTGCACTACACCAACATCACGGGCCAAGGTTTTCGCACCCTGAAAGAAAATGACGAGGTGGAGTTCGAAGTCAATGAAGGCCCCAAGGGCCTCCAGGCGGTGAATGTCGAGAGGGTGTAGCAGACGTAATCACAAACGCGATCTTCATTTTTGCAGGGGCGCTTTGCGCCCCAATTTTTTTGGCGTACGAAAAAATTAAACGAAAAAGGCCGGGTGGAGGAACACCCGGCCGAAAGAATTGAAGAGACATGTTTGTTTTAGGTTACTCTTTTAATTTTGCATTTAATGTGCCAAAATTTTCGAAGCAACGAATTTAATTAGAACCGTGCCTCCTTTTTTCCGATTTTGCCAGGCATCGGTCTTAGACAATAAAAAGCCCGGATAAGATCTCATCCGGGCCTTGGGGATAGTTAAATTAATCTTTGTTTTTATGGTCGAGGCTTCATTTCCGTTAGTTGTTATTGAACAGCTTTGGGAGGGGAAAACACCCCGTAGTTCGGGCCGGCGGGGATGGCATCCTTGTCAATATGATCTCTCACGAAATGCCCTTGGACGTATTTGCTGCTGCCTCCCCTGGCGTCATTGATATAGAAGGGCACAAAGGCCTTCACCGGCGTCCATTGGTGGGTGTCGAAGTCGGTCCTGACCACCGGCAGGATAACCGTCTGGCCGATGAATTCTTCGCATCTTGCCCAGAGCGTATCCTTGGTGCCCGGCTGGATCCAGATCTCGTCCCCTATGGCGACTTTGTCGGGGTTGCCATGATCCATAAGATCTCTGATATACGGCACATTGTTTTCATCGACCAGGAAGGAGGTCCACTGTCCTGACTCCTCGTCGGGATAATGGTAATCCGACCCGATTTTAAAAGTGTAGTAAGGGGTATCGTCCCAGTGATCAATAACGAGTTGCTCGGCAATGGCTATGGGGAACAATCCCCCCCTGCCGACGGCGCCGGGCCCAGAGATAACCGAGGTCGCCGTGGAGCTCACATCGGCAAAGTTATTTCCCCAGACCCTGGCCAAGAACAGGGGCACAGGGCCGCCGTTCTGGCCCTCGGTTTTCCTCACTGTCACCCGCACCGCCGGTGCATCCAAATTCGTTGGCATAATGTTTATTGATTGCATCTGCTTCGTGCCGAAATTCCAAAAGCCCACTTCAATCTGACAGTCTGTTAACAAGGCCTGATCCGCCTTGTTGGCCCTGACAGCTTGCCGGGCCCTTGCTTCGCCGTTGCTCCAGTAGGGAACGGGGGCTGCCAGGTTAATATAGGGCACCAGACCACGGGATCCGGCCATGGCCCCTGCATCGGCGGCATTTTGCAGTTCATTTTTCACCACCATCAGATGCCCGATATCTATGGCCAATGCGCCAAACCCCAAGAGAACCACCAGCAGGATAGCCGAAAAAACCATGACTGCACCAGACTCATCGCGATAAAAGGATTGCGGGTATTTGTTCATGGTTGTTTTCTCTCCTCAAAAAGTTATGTTTTGTATGAATTTGCAAGAAGCGTGCAAAAAAACCCTATTAGTTAAAAACTGCAATTAATATAATTAGTTATAAAAAATAACCTTCCTTTAGAAAAAATTGAAATTCTTGCAATAAAAGAATTTCTTGCAACGCAATTCTTAAAACTAAAGATTTTTTTTAATTTTATTGTTGAGAGAGACCAGAGTGACGGTGTGGGCAGGCTTCACAGAAACGGCGGCTATTGGCATTTATGTTGCATAAATATAAAAAGGGAGTTTGTGTCTGGGGTTAGTCGCTGCTTAAGCTCCATGGTGGGGCCGGGAAGGATTCCTTCAGGAGGGAAGTCAATGAAGAAAATCATAGTAATGCTGACAACGGTGGGCCTGGTTCTTTTTCTGGGCGGGAGTTGGGCCACCGCGGACAAAATCGTGGTTATGCCGGTGGCGCCTGCTTGTCCACCCCAGTGGACGCCGGTACCCCAGGTTCCGGGCGTGCAGTATGCGCCGAACTTGGGCCAGGACTTTTTCCGCTATCAGGGCGCCTTTTATAATTTTCTGAACGGTGCGTGGTTAAGGGCCCCACAAATAAGCGGTCCCTGGGTGTCGGTGTCCCAACCTCCGCAGGTGTTTTACGATATCCAGGCTCCCTATTTCAAGTCGCCCCCGGGTTGGGCCAAAGGCAAAAAGACCGGGTGGGGGGCTGACCCCATGCCGCCTGGACACATGAAAAAGCAAAACGGCGGTCATCTGCCTCCGGGGCAGGCGAAAAAGATAAACAAGTAACCCGGGTTTTTCGGAAAGTTTCAGCTGATTTCCGCGTCCGTCAGGTAGCAGGCCGGGTCCGGGGCCCAGAGGTCGCCGGTCAAGGCTTCGGCCCGCACCCGGAAGTTGCCGCCGCACACGCTGAGCCAGCGGCAGGCGGCGCAGCGCCCCGTGACGTAGCGCTTTTTGTCCTTGAGTTTGGCCAACAGTGGATTGGACAGGTCCGTCCAAATGGCGCTGAAGGGGCGCTCCCGGATGTTGCCGAAAGACAGGTGACGCCAGAACTGGTCGGGGTGCACCTGCCCGTCCCAACTAACGCAGCCGATGCCCCGCCCGGAGTTGTTGCCTTCGTTCATCTGCAGGAGTTCCAGGACCTCGGCGGCCCGCCGGGGATTTTCTTTGAGCAGTTTCAAATAGATATAGGGACCGTCGGCGTGGTTGTCCACGGTCAGGACCTCCACGGGCCGGCCGTGCTCGAACAGGCCCTGGGTGCGTTCGCAGATGAGGTCCACGGTTTCCCGGGTCTCGGCGTGGCTTAAGGCCTGGTCCAGGAGTTCGCGGCCCCGGCCGGTGTAAACCAGGTGGTAAAAGCAGATGCGGGGGATGTCGTATTCTTCCACCAGATCGAAGACGGCCGGCACTTCCCGGAAGTTTGCTTGGTTCAGGGTGAAGCGCAGCCCCACCTTGAGGCCCACTTCCTGGCAGCGGCGCACCCCGGCCATGGTCGCGGCAAACGCCCCCTTTTTCCCCCGGAAGCGGTCGTGGGTGGGTTCGATGCCGTCCAGGCTGATGCCCACGTAGGACAGGCCCAGGTCCTTGAGGCGCAGGGCCACCTCCCGGGAGATGAGGGTGCCGTTGGTGGAGATCACGGCGCGCATGCCTGCGGCTGCGGTGTGGGACACCAGGTCATAAAGATCCGGGCGCATGAGGGGTTCGCCCCCGGAGAACAGCACCACCGGCACGCCGAATTGCTTCAGGTCGTCCAGGAGGGCCAGGCCTTCAGTGTGGCTCAACTCATCC
>JBAQHL010000325.1:0-1809 GCA_049288295.1 Desulfobaccales bacterium | reverse complement strand
CGGGGTTGCCGGTGAACACCCTGGAGGCCGCCATCCTGGCCGCGGCCCTGGGTTTTATGGGGCTATTGGTGCTGTTTGTGCGCTATACCCGCTACGGCAAGTCCATCGTGGCCTGCGCCCTGGACCGGGACACGGCCCGCCTCATGGGCATCAACGTGGACCGCATGGTGGCCCTGACCTTCATCGTGGGCTCGGCCCTGAGCGGCGCGGGCGGCATCATGATGGCCATTTATTACAATGCCACCTATCCCAGGATGGGCCTCCTGCCCGGCCTCAAGGCTTTCAGCGCCGCCATCCTGGGGGGCGTGGGCAACATCCCCGGGGCCATCCTGGGGGGGCTGCTCCTGGGAGTGGCGGAAAGCCTGGGCGCGGCTTACATCTCCTCGGGCTACAAGGACGCCATCGCGTTCATTATTTTGATCCTGGTGCTGCTCATCAGGCCCCAGGGGATCCTGCGGGGCCGGGGACACTGAGATGACCGCCTATATATTGCACCTGGCCATTGTGGCGGGCATCTACATCATCCTGGCCGTGAGCCTCAATCTTATTATCGGCTATGCCGGGCAGGTTTCTTTAGGACACGCGGCGTTTTTCGGGATCGGGGCCTACGCCTCCACCCTGGCCGTCCTGTCCTGGCAGGTTTCCTATCCCCTGGCGGCGCTGACGGCCATCCTGTTCACCGGGTTGTGCGGCTTGGCCCTGGGGCTTCCCACCCTGCGCCTCAAGGAAGACTACCTGGCCATTGTCACCCTGGGTTTCGGGGTCATCCTGGACCTTTTTATGCGCAACCTGGAGATCACCGGCGGCCCGGACGGCATCGTGGGGATTCCATCTCCTGTGATTTTGGGGCTGAGTTTCCGCGATCCCGTCCTCTATCTCCTCCTGGTGGGCCTGGGGGTGGCCGTTACCCTGTTGTTCACCTATATGCTGGTGACCTCCTACCACGGCCGGGCCCTGAAAGCCATCCGGGACCACGAAATCACGGCCCAGGTCATGGGCATCAACTCCCCGGCCTACAAGGTGGCCATCTTTGCCCTGGCAGCGGCCCTGGCCGGCCTGGCCGGGTCCCTTTTTGCCCACTACATCAAACACATCAACTACGAATCTTTCGGCCTGCACACCTCCATCATGATCCTGTGCATGGTGGTCCTGGGGGGCATGGGCTCCATTTTGGGATCGGTGGCGGGGGCCATTATTTTGACGTTTCTCCCGGAGACCCTGCGGCAGTTCCACGCCTATCAGGACCTGATCTACGGGGGCCTCCTGGTGGCTTTGCTCATCTGGCGGCCGCAAGGATTGTTGGGCAAGGGCAAGCTGAGTTTGAAGTTTTTGGAGAGGAAAGAGTGAGTGAGAAAAGTTTTCTGTTTTCGGTTTTCAGTTTTCGGTGTGAAAAAAATTGTATCTTATACAGCCGGATTGGTTGCAGGGCGTTATGGATGGTTTATTAGAAGTTGTTGCAAACCTATTTTCTGTCATCCTGAACGAAGTGCAGGATCTATAACTTGTTGTAAATACTAGATTATTCAGTCGCTTTGCTCCCTCAGAATGACAATTCTTTTTTGGAAGGGCAATCTTGCAAGAGGCTCTAATTTTTCGCCGGCCCCCCTCACCCCATAATACGTTAGAGTACTTATGGATAACTGCACTTAGCATTTTCGGTGGACAAAAAAAGGCAGGGCCAAGCTGACCCTGCCTTATGCCAGGTTGCGGTCATAGAGGTACTTAAATGTAGCCGCGAGGCTAAGCCTGCGCTTGGGCACGGCAAGCCTGCTCCAGGAAAATTACAGGTTTGAGGGCATCTTGGCATTA
>JBAQHL010000324.1:0-3730 GCA_049288295.1 Desulfobaccales bacterium | reverse complement strand
GCCGCCCCGTGATTCCGGTGCTCACCAAGGCGGATAAAATCAAGCAGGGGGAGCGGGGCAAGCGCTTGCGGGAAATTACCGCTGAGCTGAGCAGCTTTCAAATCGCGGCCCAGGATTTCATCTGGTTTTCCGCGTCTAGCGGCGAGGGGCGGGAGATACTGTGGCAGCGCTTGCTGAAGTATTTGGGCCAGCGGCAGGGGAGTTAGAAATCTTGAGGTTGAAAATTGCAGTTATGATATAGATAATATTAACTTAATTGGATTTTGAAAAGTTTAGTTTTAGAGCAGATAGCAAAGGGCCCCTCCTTTTACCATGCAAACACGTGGAAACCCCATGGAGGCAAGTCCACATAAAGGCCTCGGGATAACAAGTCGTCGCCCTCCCATTCATAGCTGGCCTCATTCATCAGGTCCTTGAGCGTCACCTTTTTTCCCCTCATATCAACAAAGGGCCAGGCCACGTGACATTGGCCCTGGGTGGGGCCATAATTCACGGCAACTAGCAGCCGTTGGTCCGTTCCGCCCTCCCAGGCAAAGGCCAGAAAGCGGTCCCAAGTGGGGTTGCCCTCCCAAGCCGGGCGGACCTCCAGGAGCTGCCAGCCTCCATCCCGCAATTCGGGGCGCTTAAGGCAGGCCAGGAGTTTGCCATAAAATTCCTGAAGGGTTGGATCAATCGCCTCCTCGGGGCGGCGCCCCAGGTGCATGGAGACTTTGACGCGGCGGCCTTCCAGTTGACCCTCGTGAAAGAACCGCAGGCCGGGGGTGAAGTAGGTGACCACCGCCGCCGCCTGGTGGACGGGTTGTGGAAAATCACGAGCCGCCCGAGGCTCGTCGTGGTTTTCAAGAAACCGCGCCAGCTTGTTTTGATAAGCCAGATCAGCCCAGAGGTGGGCCCGCACCGCCGCGGCATCACGGGTCAGGAGACGATCGTAAAGACTCTTATCATAGCAATAGTCGAAGCCCTGCTGGATGAGGGTCCACTCCATATCCCAATAGACTTCCGCCATAAAAATAAAGCCCGGGGTCTTGGCCTTGACCCGCCCGATGGTCTCCGGCCAGAAAGGTTCGTCCACGGGTGGGGAACCATCGGTGGGCAAAGACCGCTCGCCCCAGGTACGCTGGAAGACCTCGGGGAGGATCAGCATGGCCATGTCGCAGCGTACCCCGTCGGCGATGCCGGCCAGCTTGAGGAACTCCTGGGCCATGGCTTCCCTTAATCTTGGGTGGCGATAGTTGAGCTGGAAAGTATCGGGCCAGCCGGGGAAGTAAGGATCCCGCCCATAGGCCAGGATAAGGGGGCCGCTGGGGGTCTCCACCCGCCGATAATTGTGGGGCTTTCTCTCCAGGTCGGCTTCACTCCCCTGGACGTAGAACTCGGGGTGCTGCTTCACCCAGGGATGATCAGGGGCGGTGTGGTTCGGGACGAAGTCCACCATGAGCTTGAGTCCCCTGGCTCGCAGGCGCTCTTTCAGACTTAAGAGGTCCGCCTCCTGGCCGAAATCCCGGTGCAGGGTGTAGCCCGTGACCGCAAAGGGCGAGCCACTGACATCGGCCTCGATGAAATCAGGGAGTGTCGCCTGAAACTCTTTTAGCCACTCAGGATGGCTCAGCGACACCTGCCGTCCAGCCGGCCCGGTTTGCCAAAGGCCCAGGAACCAGACGCAATCGAAGCCCAGGGAAGCTACCTGGTCAAGAAAATCATCAGGAATATCCGCCAGCGTAGCTGGCCGTCTCAAACGCTCAGAGAGTTCCCGAAGCCACACCCGAGTGTTGATTTGGTAAAGCGACGGATAACGCACCATGACCAACTTCTCCTTTGGACTAATGTATGTCGACGGCTCTAACGATCCAACGTTAGAACCTCTCCCCGGGTTCATCTTGCCTCCGAAAGCTCGGGAATTCGGCGCAGGCGTTCAGAAATCTGGATCATCGCTTGCGGAATACTTTCCCACTGCCACTTCTCGATCACCGTGGTGCCGCACAGGGGCAGGAGCCCCACCATGGAGCGCACCTTGAGCCTCTGAAAGCTGCCGTCGGGGAGTGCAGCAGATCGTAGTAAAAGCCCTCCTCTTCGTCCCACATGCCGTCCTGACCGGGCCGGTTCATGGCCCTGGCGATATAATAGAAGTGCTCCGCAAACTTCACGGCCATTTCCTCGTAGGTGCGGTCGCGGACAGCGAGCTCTATTGCGAGTTCCGCCATGTTCTGGCTGAAAAGGGCCATCCAGGCCGTCCCGTCCGCCTGCTCGAGGTGGCCGCCGGTGGGGAGCGGCGCGCTGCGGTCGAAGATGCCGATGTTATCGAGGCCGAGGAAGCCCCCCTCGAAGACGTTCTTGCCGAACCGGTCCTTGCGGTTCACCCACCAGGTGAAGTTCAGCAGGAGCTTATTGAACGCCTTCTTGAGGAAATCCAGGTCCACGTCACCGCGCAGGGCCTGCTCGGTACGATGCAGGAAGAGCGTCGCCCAGGCGTGAACCGGGGGGTTCACGTCGCTGAAGTTCCACTCATACGCGGGCATCTGGCCGCTGGGGTGCAGATAGACCCCGCGCAGCATCAGTTCCAGCTGCTGCTTGGCGAAGTCGGGGTCCACGATGGCGAGCGGCAGTGTGTGGAAAGCGAGGTCCCAGGCCGCATACCAGGGGTACTCCCACTTGTCGGGCATGGAGATGACATCCTCGTTCACCATGTGGAACCACTCCGAGTTTCGGGAGGAGATGCTCCCGGGCTGGAGGGGGTTGGCGCGGTGCTCGTCCAGCCATTGGTCACCGTCAAAGAAGTAAAACTGCTTGGACCAGAGCATGCCGGCGACGGCTTGGCGCATCACGTTGGCCGCGTCCGCGGAGACCGAAGGCGGAGTCACGGACCGGTAGAACTCGTCTGCCTCTTGCAGCCGGGCGGCCAGGATCTTCTCAAACTCCGTGCCGAAGGGGGTGGCGGCGGCTTTGGTTTTCTGGCCTTCGCCGGCAGCGGCCTGGGCAGTGAGGCGCAGCCGCACGGTTGCCAGCTTGCCGGGCGCGACCTGCAGACGGTAGTGCGCTGCGACCTTGGTGCCGTGCCGGTCGGGATTCACTGCCTCCTTTTGGCCCAGCACCACGTAGTTGTTGATGCCGTCCTTGACGTAGGGGGCATCGTTGGGCGTGCCGAAAACGCGCTCGTAATTGGTTTCGTTCTCGGTAAAGAGCAGCGGCACCTCGCCCTCCCAGTACAAGGTGTACTCACCCACTACCGGGTGCGCCGCAATAACCGCGCTCGTGCCCGCCGGTCCTTCGATCTGCTTGAGCATGGGTTTAATCTCGGCAGGTCTGGCAATCCACGCCGCCCAGTCGTTGCGGAACCACAGGGTGGGCAGCAGGTGCAGTTCGGCCTCTTCAGGTCCCCGGTTGATGGCGGTGATTTGCACCAGGATGTCTTCCGCACCACCTTTGGCGTACTCCACGAAGACGTCGAAATAGCGGTCGTCGTCGAAGACGCCGGTGTCCAGGAGCTCATACTCCATCTCCTCCCGATTGCGTCGCCGGTTCGTCTCCACCAGATCGGCGTAAGGGAAGGCCGCCTGGGGGTACTTGTAGAGGAACTTCATGTAGGAGTGGGTCGGGGTGCTGTCCAGGTAGAAATAGTATTCTTTGACGTCCTCGCCGTGGTTGCCCTCGCTGTTGGTCAAACCAAAGATACTTTCCTTGAGAATGGGGTCCTTGCCGTTCCACAGGGCCAGGGCGAAGCAGAGCCGCTGCT
>JBAQHL010000323.1:0-2619 GCA_049288295.1 Desulfobaccales bacterium | reverse complement strand
CGGGGTTGTCTCCCCAGGAAATCCAGACGGCGCAGGGGCTGTTGGCTGAATTAAAATGGGGGAACCTGGAATTTAGAGAACTTAATCTGCCTATTTCCGGAGAGCCGCGGCTGGTGGTGATGGCCAGAAAACAGTAAGCACAAAGGGTTTTTCTGAATGGCAGTAAGACTTGCCGCTGGCCGCAAGGGGCGCACCCGCATGTGCGCCAAAAGTCCAGGGCAGACCCATGGGTCCACCCCTATAAAAATACATTGCTTATATGAGTGCAGCTTAGTATTGCCGGGCACCCAGGCATCTTACCGCGGTTGCACGGGCTGGAAGCCTGTCCTGCCGGTCTGAGGTATAGTTAAGAGAAGGAAAGTAATTAACCTTATAAAGTAAGGATATTTTCTCATGCACCTGATAATGAAATCTGTTCTCACCAGGTATGCACCAATCTTTTTATTTATAATCTCTTTGGCCATTCAGGGCTGCACCGCCGCGGCGGTGGCTTATGGGGTCAGCAAGATGACCGCGCCCAAGACCGAACCTCCTCAATATTCTTCCCGTTCTCCTGAGTTGCGCACCTATCCCGAGTATGTCACGGAGATGGAAAGGATTAATTTGGAGCGGGAGAAGGCCAGTCTACAACCCCGTCCCATCATGACTCATGATGAATGGGTGGCTACCCAAAAGGCCGGCACCTCTGCGCCGACGCCGGCCCCCCCTCCTCCACCTGCTGAACCACCTGGAAAAGCCACTGAAGCGAAAGAATAAGGTAAGTCCGTTGCCATCAAAAAGCCAAAGTGCCTGTAATGCCGTCCAGGTGAGCCGGGACTCCCAGGGGGATGGTGTGGTTTTCCGCCTGGTGTCCCACCGGGAGACCCGCAGCCACCGGCACTCCTAAAGGCTCAAAGGCCAGGGCCAGCACTTCTTCGGCATGCTCCTGGGAGGGCCCGGCCGTGAAGGAGCCCAGCAGGATCCCCTGCACGCCATCCAGTGCATCAGACAGGAGCAGGTGGTGGGCCAGGCGGTCCAGGCGGTAGAGGGCTTCGTTGTGGTCTTCCAGGAAGAGGAGGGCGCCGTTCAGGCGCGGTGCATATGGGGTTCCTAAAAGATGGCACAGGGTGGTGAGGTTGCCTCCTAATATAGGTCCTTCCGCATTGCCTGGGTGCAACATGGTTAGGCCGGAAAACCTGAAATTTTCCGGACCCGGTGCGGTGAGCCATTGACGCCAGCTTTCCCGGGCCGCTTCCGTAACTTCGGCCAGGTGGGCCAGGGTGGGACCGTGAAAAGTCACCAAACCCAGACGCTGGTTTAAGGTGACAAGCAAATTGGTGAGGTCGCTGAAACCCACCAGCCGTTTGGGGTGTCGGGACAAGCGCTCCAGGTCCAGGTAGGGGAGGATTTTCAGGGAGCCGTAGCCCCCTCTGGCCCCGATGACCACCTTAACCTGGGGGTTTTCCCAGATCTCCTGAAAGCGCCGGGCCGCCTCCCGGTCAACGGCCTGTCCATAGGACCGGGGGGCAAAGATCTCAGGGTGTGAAACCACCTGGAATCCCCAGGCTTCCAGGACCTCTACTCCTGCTCTCCAGGCCTCCGGGGCTAGGGGGCTGGCCGGCGCGGTTACTGCCACCAAGTCTCCAGGCTCAAGGGCCGGCGGCCAGATTAATGGTTCCTTTCGGGACCGAGCTTGTTTTTTCTTTTTTTCAGAGCTGGTCATGGCTGGCTACAAAGCTGTTTTAACGAATTTTCCTCATCCTAACACCCTCGCCCTTGATAACCAAATACCATTTCCTTTACTCTAATACAGGAAAGATTTAGAAAGAGGATTCCTTGGAAAAGCCTACCAGGAATAATCAGGGGTTGGGCCAAAGCCAATCTGTTTTCCAATCCATAGCTCTTTTAGGTTTGTTGGGAGTTGCCATAATCTTCCGCGTTTGGGATCTTTCCGCCCGCAACCTCTGGACCGATGAGGCCTGGGTGGCCCTGGCGGCCCTGGCCCCCACCCCGGCCGAAGCCCTGACCCTGGGACGCTCCACCCCCCCTTTTTTCGTTCTGACCATTTGGGGTCTGGCCCAGGTGTTCGGCGGCAGCGAGGCGGTCCTGCGCTCCCTCTCCCTCGTTTTTGGAGTAGGAACCGTTGTGCTTTTCTGGTTTGCGGCCCGGCGTTTGGCCACTCCCGCAGCCTCCCTCCTGGGATTGGCCCTGGTGACTGTCTCCCCGGTTATGGTGTACTTTTACAATTAACTCAAGCAGTACAGTGGTGATGCCTTCTTTGCGGTTCTCTTGGTCTGGCTGACGGAGCGCCTCCATGACCTCCCCGGCAAGGCCGGCTGGCTGATCCTGGCCTCGGCGGGATTCCTCTCCCTGGGTTTTTCCCATGGGGCCGTCTTTGTTTTGCCGCTGCTCCTTCTGGTGTTATGGCTGAAGATGCCCCATCCCCAGAGGTTGCGGGTCGTATGGCTAGGGGCCTTCTGGGGGCTGTCAGTGGTCGCTTTTTATCTGATCTTTTACCGCCGCCAGGTGGACCCGGAGTTGGTGGCCTATTGGGCCGGAGACTTCCCGGATTTTTCCGGCCTGGTTCCCTTTGTTGTTTGGCTCGGTGGCGCCTTGGGCCGTTACTTCCACTATTTTTTC
>JBAQHL010000322.1:0-3448 GCA_049288295.1 Desulfobaccales bacterium | reverse complement strand
CACTGTTGGTTACCAACCGTGACCCTTCATAATTCACCCATTTATGATAAGGTACTCATGTTTGAGATGTACATTGAAAATTTTGAGAATTTTCTCCTTAGATTTTTGCAGCCTGGAGGGAAACCAGATCATGGTCCGGGAAAGCGCAGCAGGAGCGTATTTAAGTCCGAGTTCCCAACTGCGTGCCATCGCCCATCAGGTGGCTGACAATCCGAATTTTGATGTGTTCGATGGACGGGGCAAGCGCTTGCTTTTGGGGAAGTGCTCACGGCTGCCGGATGACGAGGACCCCGCGGCGGGCAGATATGGCATTGACTTCCACCGCTCCCTTCCCCCTTTTCAGGAAGCCTCTGGGTTTACCTGTGACTGGGGCGAAGGACCCATTCCGGTGAATGACCATTCCTATGCTAAGTATTTACCAAAAACATTGAGATTTCGTGAATTTACCGCTAATTTGGCGTTTGCCGCGCACACTAGGGAAGACTACCAGGCCAAATTCCAGGTATACCAAAGTTTTTATCACCATCTTTACCAGGCCCCAGGGGCCACGGTGATTGCGGTCCCCCACTCCGGTGAGGTTCGCCGCCCGCCGGATAAATACCACCCCTTCCCCCAATCGGAGACCGACGCCTGGACCAGCCGGGTGGCGGTCCCTTGCCTCAATGACACTCCGGTAAACGGCAAGCAACTCCTAATTTCCCTGCACAGCACCGATTACTTCGGGGCGTTGCTGGATCTGGGTGACTTCGGCCTGCCTCAGAACCGGGTGCTGCCGGCCATCACCGCCAAGCTCAACCAGCGCTTTTCGAGGGAGTTGGCCACCCTTTTGCCCGCGTACCGGGATTATCTGGTTCCTTACACCCTGGCCCGACTGCGCTGGATGGAGCAGCGCTGGGGCACCCTGGAGCCCGAGGCCCTGAGCACCATTTCCACCGCCTCCCGCTTTGAAATCCTCAGTCTCATACGGGTCCTGGACAGGTGGCTGCCTCCGGCAGAAAAGGTGACCGTGGCCTGGCTGGCCCAGGGGCTTGACGCCTTCATCCTGTCGCCGCCCCGGGAACTCATCACCCTGAACGGGGTCTTTTCCGGACGGAAAACCGCAGTGCTTCTGAACCTGGCGGAAAACCTGCCCCGACATGGCTTTCATGACGCGGTGCAGGTGGAGTGTTCCCGTTTTTTGGCCCGGGATTATCCCGAACTGGCGGCGGCGATTATTGCCGCCCTGGAAAAAGAACTGCGGCGGGTTCTTTAGCCCATCCCCCTACGAGCCCTTAAGTGAACCGCAGGGCTTTCAGGCCCCGGGGCTCCCCGCGCCTATGAGGGGCAAGACCTTTTCCACCCGGAAAAACACCAGGAAGCGGGGACCTTCCGCTTTTTCCTTTTCCGGGGAGTAGGTCCGCCGGCGCAGCGAGTAAAGCAGTTCGGTGTCCTGCTCCTCCCGCACCTTGTTGAGATACAGGCGTCTGCCCTTCCAGCCCGGGCCGCTCTCCATGAACAGATAAGCCGCGTGGGGGTTTTCCTGAAGATTCTTGTGGGTCAGGCGATGCGGCATGATAAAGGCCACGGTGCCGTCTTCCATGAGGTGGGGCCGGGCAAACACGGCCTGATTCACCAGTCCCTGGCCGTCGGAGGTGGCCAGGATGCCGTGGCCGGTGGTGTTCTCAAAATATTGCCTCAGTTCTGGGGTATTCATAATTCACCTTGTTAATCGGGATTTGCTAAAGCCCTAAAAGGGTGGGCCGGAACTTAAGGTCCTGGAGGCCCCGGGAGTCTCCCCTGTCTTTTCCCCAGAAATAGGGGAAACAGGCAACCCCGCCTTTCCTGCAGGGTCGAGAACCTTTTGTCCCAGGTTACTGCTGGCAGGAGGGGCATCCCGCCCGTGAAAAATCAGGCTGCTCCCCAGCGGCCCCAGGCCCGCAGACCCTGGGACAGAAAAAAGCCCAGGCCCAGGACCAGGACCACGGTGGCCCCGGAAGGCCAGTCCAGACCGAGGGAGAGGAAGAGGCCCCCCACGGAGGCCGCCAGCGCCGCGCCCACCGACACCCACAGCATGCCGGCGATGTGCCGGGTGAGGTTGCGGGCCATGGCGCCGGGGATGACCAGCAATGCCGACACCAGGATGATGCCCACCAGATAAATGGCCATGATGATCACTAGGGCCAGAAGCACCAGGAAGAGATAGCGCAGGGCCTTGACGGGCACGCCGCTCACCCAGGCCATTTCTTCATCGAAGCTTAGAAACACCAATTCCTTGTAGAAAAAAGCCACGGTCCCCAGAACCACCAGGCCCACGGTAAAAATTTCAGCGAGTTGGTGGGGACCCACCGCCAGGATGTTTCCGAACAAAAAACCGAAAACGTCTACGTTGTAGGTGCGGGACAGGTGCAGGAAGACCACCCCCAGGGCCATGGCGAACGCGAAAAAGATGCCGATGGCCGCGTCCTCCCCCAGGCGGCCCCGTTCCTGGGCCCATTCTATGAGGAGGGCCACTGCCACCGAAAAGCCGATGCCGCTCCACAGGGGGTCCAGACCCAGGAGGAAGCCCAGGGCCACCCCCCCGAAGGCCGAGTGGGAAATCCCCACGCCGATGAAGGCCATGCGCCGCAGGATGACAAACACGGAGAGCACCCCGCAGACCACGCTCAGCATCACCCCGGCCATGAGAGCTCGCTGGAAAAAACCTAAGGACAGGGCCTCAATCATCGTGCACCCGCACCACCCGGTGGGGAATTTCCCCGTGAAAAAGGTACTCCACCGCGCAGCCGAAGGTGTTTTCCAGGGCCAGCCGGCCGATGGGCGGCGGCGAGTGGACATGCACCCGCCGGTTCAGGCAGATAATGTCGTCCACGTGGCTGGCCACCGCGCCGATGTCATGGGACACCATAATGAGCGTAAGTTTAAGCTCTTTTTTTAAATTGTTGACCAGTTCATAGACTTCGTCCTGACTGCAGGCGTCCAGGGAAATGGTGGGTTCGTCCAGAATAAGCAGACGAGAGTTCATGGCCAGGGCCCGGGCGATGAAAACCCGCTGCTGCTCCCCCCCGGAAACCTCGCCGATGGGGCGGTCCGCCAGGTGGGGGATGCCCAGGCGGTTCAAGTGGGCCAAAGCCGCTTCCCGGTCCTCCCGCCGGGGCCGCCTTCCCAGGCCGATGTGGCCGTAGCGGCCCATGAGGACCACATCCAGCACACTCACGGGGAAACGGGGATTGGCCAGGGGCCGCTGGGGCAGATAGCCGATGAGGTTGCCCTGACGCCGGGCTTGCTGGGGATTCTCCCCGAAAACCAGGATCTCCCCCCGGGTCGGGAGAACGAGGCCCAGGATGACCTTGAGGAGGGTGCTCTTACCGGCGCCGTTGGGGCCTAAGACCCCCACGCAGGTATTTTCCTCGATGTCCAGGGTGACATCCTCCAGCACGGGCAGGTGGTTGTAAGTAACCCACAGGTTCCG
>JBAQHL010000321.1:0-1908 GCA_049288295.1 Desulfobaccales bacterium | reverse complement strand
CAGGAACCTCTTTTTGCGAAGTGCTTCCTGGAGGAGGATTGGCAGCGCCTCCTGGCCCCCCAGATCTGGCTCAAAAGCGGCGGCTATCTGGTCATCGACGCCACCGAGGCCCTCACCGCCATCGATGTCAATTCCGGGCGCTTTATCAGGGGGCGGGACCTGGAAGAAACCATCCTGACCACCAACCTGGAGGCCGCCCGGGAGATCGCCCGGCAGGTCCGGCTGCGCAATCTGAGCGGTATCATCGTCATCGACTTTATCGATATGGAAACCCCGGCCCAACAGGTGCTGGTGTGCCAGACCTTAAAAGAGGCCTTAAAGCGCGACCGGGCCCGGACCACCGTCTATCCCATTTCTCCCCTGGGGCTGGTGGAAATGACCCGGCAACGCCTGCGGGACAGCCTGGGGCAGGCGGTTGGCGAGACCTGCCCGTGCTGCCAGGGCCAGGGCACGGTGATCTCGGCTCTGGTGGCGGCCCATGATCTCCTGCGGCAGCTTGCCTGGGAGGTCCGGGAATTTCCCGGCTGCCGCCTCACCGTCAAGGCCCGCCCGGAGGTCATCGCCTTGGCGAAGACTGAAGGGGAGGATTTCCTCCGGGAGATCCAGGAGCATGAAAAGATCATGATCCACTTTATTGAAGCCCAAACCCTCCCCCGGGGCCACTTCGACATCATCCGGGAGTTGCAGGACGGGGGAGAAAAGGTATAAAGATGAGGTTGGAGATGCAAACTTATCTCCGAACCAAGACCCCCTGACGGGAGAACAGGCATCTTGCCTGTTCACAGGCTGGAAGCCTGTGCTCCCGCTAAACGTAAGGGCTTGGGGGAAGGCTAAGAGGCCGCCGCCCCGGTAGCACGGGCTTCCAGCCCGTGGGGACCTCCTCCCCCAAAACTCTCTATCCAAGGCATTGCTATGGCACTGGCACCGATTATCCTGGGGACTGCCGGTCACATCGACCACGGCAAAAGTTCTCTCATCAAGGCCTTGACGGGCACCGACCCGGACCGCCTCAAGGAGGAAAAGCTCCGGGGCATCACCATTGAGTTGGGCTTTGCCTCTCTGGCCCTTCCCACCGGGCAGCTTCTGGGCATCGTGGATGTGCCGGGGCACGAGCGTTTCGTGCGCCACATGGTGGCCGGGGCCACGGGCATGGATCTTGTGGCCCTGGTCATTGCTGCCGATGAAGGTGTCATGCCCCAGACCCGGGAGCACCTGGAAATCTGCGAACTTCTCAAGGTCAAGCAGGGCCTGGTGGTCCTTACCAAGGCCGACCTGGTGGAGGCCGATTGGCTGGACCTGGTGGAAGAGGAAGTCCGGGAGGCCCTGGTGGGCACTTTCCTGGAGGGCGCGCCCCTGGTGCGCTTTTCTGCGGTCACAGGTGTTGGCACCGAGAAGCTGCTCGCCACCCTGGCGGAACTGGCGGCCCAGGTGCCCCCCAAGCCGGCCAGCGGCATCTTCCGCCTGCCTGTGGACCGGGTTTTCACCATCAAGGGTTTCGGCACCGTGGTCACCGGCACCGCCATCACCGGCCGCCTCAAGGTGGGGGACGCGGTCACGGTGTATCCGCCCCTTTATAAGGCCCGGGTCCGCAGCCTGCAGATGCACGGCGCCTCCGTGGAGGAGCTTTTGGCCGGCAGCCGGGCCGCGGTCAACCTGCAAGGTTTAGAAAAAGAAGAAGTGGAGCGGGGCATGGTGGTGGCCACTTCGGGGTCGCTGGTCCCCACCCGCCGGTTGGATGCCTTCATCGAGATTCTGGAAAGCGCCCCCCGGCCATTAAAACACCGCCAGGCAGTGCGCTTCCACACCGGCACCAGTGAGCGCCTGGGGGTGCCCCTGCTCCTGGACGCGGATGAACTGCCCCCCGGAACCTCGGGTTATGTGCAGTTCATCCTCAGGGACCCCGTGGCC
>JBAQHL010000320.1:0-9067 GCA_049288295.1 Desulfobaccales bacterium | reverse complement strand
GCGGGCCAGTTCCTGGGCGGATTCTTCTGAATCGGTTTTCTTGGTTATCGGCGTTTTATCCAGAGCATTGGGGTCTATGGCGGGCCCGTTTTTTTCCGGAGCCTTGCGGCGGGGAAGCTCAGCTTTGGGTCGCATGGCTTTATAGACATAAACCACCCCATCCGGCAGGCGCTCAATTTCCTTGGGGTCGCCGAACCAGGTGAGAATTTCATGCCGCTTGGTTTTGCCGTCCTCAATGCGCTGCACCAAGCGGGGATTGATGCCTTTGTCCATGTCAAACTTCCACCCCAGGAGAAGGGGCACAGCAAAAAGCAACAGGACCAAACCCGCCTGCCGAACTTTATTAGGTAAAGCGCCGCGTTGAGAAGGTTGCATACAAAGTCCCTCCCGTCCAAGGTTAGTAACTGAGGAGCACCGCGATGATGCCGCTCAAAAAAATTGCGTCAAAGGTGCCGGCGCCGCCGATGGAGGCCACCGGCGCCCCCAAGCCGGCAATCTCCCGCAGGTGGAGGAGATCAGCGCCGATAAGGGTGCCCATGGTGCTGGCGATGAAGGCGCAGGGCGCCCGAAACTTTCCAGGGCACAAAATCCAGGCCCCCAAAGCGGCCACCAGGGGGGGCACCAGCCCCGGCACGGCAATGCCCAGACCCTTTACCGGCCTGGCCACCAGGTACATGACCGCGGTGACTGCGCCCAAATTCGCCAACAATCCCCAGGATACACCCATTCTCTTAAAAATTTGAACAAAAAGGTAAACGGACAGGGCGGCGGGGATGATGGCGCCGCCCACGTTGACGGCCAGGATGGTCTCCTGCAGGTTGACAAAGGCGTTGCCGATAACCCCCAGCCACAGAAAGGGCAGGAGCACCAGGGCTATGAGGAAAAAAACCACCATCACCAGGAAAATGAGGGGTGAATAAAACATGCCTCCATCACCTCAGGCGGGGTGGCTGCCCTGAGCCTTCAATCCGTAAGTCCTGATCTTAAAATCCAATTCCTCCAGAGAGATTTCCAGCGCGGCTGCGGCCTCCTGGCGGTTCCAGGCGTGTTTTTGCAGCGTGTGGAAGATGAACTCCTTTTCCCATTCGGGGGGAGCGGGCTCCGTTCCTGAAGTGCCGGGGCCATCCGGCTCCCGGGCCAGGCGTTGAATTTGGGGGGGCAGTTCGGCCAGCCCCAGGGCCGCCCCCTGGCACAGAATAACGCCCCGCTCCAGGGTGTTTTCCAGCTCCCTGACATTCCCCGGCCAGGAATAGCGGCGCAAAGCCTGGAGAGCCTCGGGGGACAGGGTCTTCACCCCGGAGTGGTACTTTCCCTGAAACCGTTTCAGGAAAAAGTCCGCCAGCAGCGGCAGGTCTTCCAGGCGCTCCCGCAGGGCCGGCAACGTGAGGGGAAAGACATGCAGCCGGTAATAAAGATCATCCCTAAAGGCGCCTTGCTGCACCATGGCCTCCAGGTTCCGGTTGGTGGCGGCGATGATGCGCACATCCACCTTCAGGGGGCGGGTGCTCCCCAGGGGCTCGAACTCGCGGCTCTGGAGAACCCTCAGGATTTTGGCCTGGGTGGAAAGCTGGAGTTCGCCGATTTCGTCCAGAAACACGGTGCCCTGGTGGGCCAGGAGGAAGCGCCCCTCTTTTTTGGCGGTGGCCCCGGTGAAGGCCCCCTTCTCGTGGCCAAAGAGTTCGCTTTCCAACAAGGTCTCCGGCAGGGCGGCGCAATTCACCACCACAAAAGGTCCCTGGCGGCGATGGCTGTTCAGGTGGATGGCCTGGGCCACCAACTCTTTGCCGGTGCCGGTTTCCCCCAGCAAAAGGACGTTGGCTTCAGAGGGCGCCACCAGTTCAAGGAGGCGGGCAATCTCCTGCATTCGGGGGGAAACACCCAAAACACCGGGAAACTCCAGGGTCATACCCGTCTTTCTCCTTGAGGTCTGAGGCCGTGCACCACCCCATGACAGCGGCAGGCGGTGGCCACCAGGAGCGGCCTCCATGCCTTAAGCACGGTGTCGGCCAGTTTCAACAATGCAACCGGAGAATAGCCCCCCACCCCCGGGGCCAGCTGCCGGCTGGCCACCACCAGGAGCGGCAGCTCCGGGAGAGAAGCTGCGGCCAGCTCTTCAAAAAGAGGCTGGGGCCGCTCTTCGCCGGTCACTGGACAGATATAAGGTTCGTCACAATCATCAGGACAGCGGTGGCGAGCCCGGCTTAGGTAGAGTTCCCCCTGCGCCCCGCGTATGGCCAGGGCGGCCAGACCTTCCAGGGCCGCAGGGACCTGGAACGGCTCCCAGCCCTTCCCTGCCAGGGCGCCTTTTAGAAGCCAGGCAAAGGCCAGGTGCACCGGCACCATGGGCAGGAGCCAATCCCAGGGCGGCTCCGGCCCCAGGTGCGCCGCGAGGTATGAAACGGCTTCGGCTTCCACCACCTCGGCTCCAGGAGCGGCCAGATCCCGGGCTGCCGCCACGGCTGCGGGCCGGTGATCGACCACCAGGAACCGGGCCTCATGATTCCGTTCTGTCAAACGCCCCAGGGCCAGCCGACCGAACTTCCCGGCGCCCAAAATAAGGTATGACGCCATGACTTATTGCTGACGGGGAAACACCCCGATAACGGTGGGCAGGAGAAATTTCTGCTGGTCCACGATGTTCGCCAAACGGGACTGCCAGGACGGAGGGGAAAAGTATTCAAAGTCCTGGGTTTTTATATAAAGCTGGGCCTCTGTGCCCCCGTCCAGATTCAGGGCGCTGTCGATGCAGAAAGAACTGGCATTCAGGAACTGGGCCATTTTATGCAGCGTAAAATAGCTGCCCTCCGAGTTGAACACCAAAATATTGCCGTTACGGTCGGCGGTGATCACGGTGCGGAAGGATTTCTTGCCGCTTTCTTTCACCCGGATTTGACCTTTATAGTCCAGGAGCAGGGGGAAAGACTGGACACCCTGCTGCCAGGGGAATTTCTTAAATTCCAGGCGCGTGGCCTGGAGGTCCAATATGGTGGCCCGGGGCAGGTCTGGAGACATCCCCTGGGGTTCCGCCACAAACATCCCCTTCATCCTGCTGTTGGTCGGCGGACCCAGGGGCTTGCCGTCACTGAAGATGAGGCCCACCGGCTTGTAGTTCGGGCTGAAATAACCGGCATTGAACACCACCGGGGCCTTGATTTCCTCCTGCCAGGCCGTAAGGCTTTGGGGCTTCTGGTGGAAAACCCGGAAGGCATTGCAGGCCGGGTCTATCTTGATTACGGCCAGGGTTTCCACCACCTCCTGATCAGAATAGACCTGCACCTTGGTAAAGGCCAGGCCTTTGCTGAGGACGCGCCATTGGGGCGGGCTGTGGGACCATTCCTGGGCCTGGGCCCGCCAGGGCATGGAAAAGCACAGTCCTAAAACCAGGACTGCGCCGAGGATGCGGAGAAACACCGCCTCTCCTTGCAGGTTGCTAAAATATCGGATATTTTACCATGAGAAGGAAATTTGTCCACTACCATCTGTTTATGTCATTTTCTCTGGCCGACGCCCACGCCCATTTAGACGAACCCCAACTCCGGGATCACAAGGAGGCCGTCCTGGGCAGGGCCCGGGACGCGGGGGTCGGCCTCATTGTCAATATCGGCATCGGCCAGGAAAATTCCCGCCAAGTGGTAGAGACCGCCGAGCGCTACCCGGAGGTCTTCGCCACAGTGGGGGTGCATCCCCACGGCGCCTCCTCCATAAGCCAGGATGATTTAGAGGTCCTGTCTCGGCTGGCTGCGCATCCCAAGGTGGTGGCCGTGGGGGAAATCGGCCTGGACTTCTACCGCCGCCGCTCCCCGGAAAAGGTCCAGGAGCACTGGTTCCGGGAACAACTGGCCCTGGCTCATGAATTAAGGAAAATCGTCGTCATTCACACCCGGGAGGCCACCGCCGCCACCCTGAGAATTCTCCGGGAAGGCCGCCGGGAACTGCGGGGCGGGATCATGCACTGCTTCCAGGGGAGCCTGGATGAGGCCCAGGCGTTTCTGGACCTGGGGTTGTTCCTGTCTTTTTCCGGGACGCTCACCTTCCCCAAGGCCGAGCCTCTCCGCCGGGTAGCCCGGCGGCTGCCCCTGGACCGCGTCCTGGTGGAAACCGACTGCCCTTACCTGGCCCCTCAACCCTGGAGGGGCAAAGTGAACGAACCGGCTTATGTGGTGGCCACGGCCACGACCCTGGCCGAGTTGCAGGGGCTTAGCCTGGAGGAGACGGCCCGCCTCACCTGGCAGAGCACCCTGGCGGCTTTCCACTTGGACGGCAAAGTGGGGGGAGGGCCAGGGACCTGAGGTTCCACCGGCCTCGGTAGCACGGGCTTCCAGCCCGTGGGGACCCCCCTGCCCCACAAAGCTTCACGTATTTCTTTTGCGAAGAAAAGGATATATTTTGAATTATCTTAATAAGATAGCTCGCCGGACATGAACACCATCAAAGAAAACCTGGAAGAGGTAAAGCGCCGTCTCCATGAGGCTGCCCGCCGTGCCGGCCGCGACCCTGCCCTGGTGCGTCTGGTGGCGGTGACCAAAACCGTGGGGCTGGACCGGCTTAAGTTAGCCGTGGCCGTGGGCCATACCCTGTTTGGGGAAAATTACGTTCAGGAAGCCAAGGCCAAGATCACCTCCCTGGGGCCGGGGCTATCCTGGCACTTCATCGGGCACCTCCAAAGCAACAAGGCCAGGGCCGCGGTGGAGCTTTTTGATCTCATTCATTCGGTGGACCGCCTGAGCCTCGCCCAGGCCCTGGAGCAGGCTGCGGCCCGTCTGGGGAAGGTGCAGGACATCCTCCTCCAGGTCAGCCTGGCCGGGGAGGAAACGAAATCGGGGGCCGCGCCTGAAAATGTCCAGGTTTTGCTGCGGGAAATCAGCGCCATGCCCCATCTCAGGGTGCTGGGCCTCATGACCATGCCGCCCTGGCTGCCTGACCCGGAGGAAGTGCGTCCCTATTTCCGGGCCCTGCGGGAGTTGCGGGACAAATTGCGAACCCTCAACCTCGTGGACGGGAACCTGTCTGAACTCTCCATGGGCATGACCGGTGACTTTGAGGTGGCGGTGGAGGAAGGAGCCACCCTGGTGAGGGTCGGCACCGCGATTTTTGGAGCGCGCCCGGGGTGAGTGGTGATTAAACCCACAATACTATTTTCTCTTGAGATGTAAAATTCGTAGGGGCCGACCCATGTGCCGGCCCGTGTTGAAGAAGGGTGGACACCCGGGTCCGCCTCTGATGGCATGAGAAGGAGGATGATATGACGCAGGCACCTGATCTCCTGATCTCTCTGGGGAAGCTCGCCCTGGCCGCAGTGGTGGGCGGCGCCATCGGTTTTGAACGTGAGACTCACGGTCAGGCTGCGGGACTGCGCACCAACATCCTCATCTGCGTCGGGGCCTGTCTCATGATGGAGCTTTCCTTGAACATGGAGGCGCTCTTTCGCCATCTTCCCGGCGATACCTCGGTGGTCCGCCTGGACCCTGGCCGCATCGCCTCCTACGCCATCGCCGGCATGGGCTTTTTAGGGGCGGGCGCCATTATCACCGGCAAGGGTTCCGTGCGGGGGCTGACCACCGCAGCCGGCCTGTGGCTGGTCACCGCCATCGGCCTGGCCATCGGCGCCGGTTTTTTGGGCCCTTCCCTTTTTGCGGCCCTCCTCAGCCTCATATGTCTTTATGGTATGCGGCAAGCCAAGGGCTGGTTTCACCGGGACACTTACACCATCCTTTCCCTGAAGTATAAAGGGATTAAGGATCACCTGGCGCCTGTCAGGAATATTTTGCATGAACATGGGCTTACCATCGGTCTTACCACCTTCGGGTGCGAAATGGCGACCGACACCAGCGCCTTCCGCATGCATTTGACCAGCAAGGACAACATCCCCTGGGCTCAGGTGGTGGAGATGATTATTAAAACCCCTGACCTCATAGAGCTTGAATGGCGTGAAGGCAAAGTGGTATAAACCCCTCCCCGAAATTTCGCTCATGACTTCTGAAAAACCTATCTCCTCCGCCGGCAAGGTGGGCCTCACCACCACCATCCCGGTGGAGGTGGTCCTGGCTGCCGGCCTCACCCCGGTTGACTTGAACAACCTGTTCATTGCCGCGCCCGACGCCCTTAAGCGGGTGGCCCGGGCCGAGGCCGCGGGTCTCCCCCGCACCATCTGCGCCTGGGTGAAGGGCATCTACGCCACCCTTAAGGAGCAGCCGGATATCCAGACTGTTCTGGTGGCCACCCAGGGCGACTGCTCCTACACCCAGGCCCTGGGGGAAATTTTGGAGGCAGACCGGCGGGAGGTCATCCACTTCGAATTTCCTTATCCCCGGGACCGGCGTCGTCTCCGGGAGGAAATCGAAGACCTCATGGCGCGTCTGGGGACGAACTGGCAGGAGGTGGCCCGGGTTCAGGAGCGCCTGGCGCCGGTGCGCCGGCTCCTCAGGGAGCTGGACCGCCTTACCTGGGAGAGCGGTCAGGTCTCGGGCATGGAGAATTTCCATTTTCTCATCTCCAGTTCAGATTTTGCCGGCGATCTGGAGGGTTACGCAACAAGCCTGGCCGCGCTGGTGGCCGAAGCGGCCCGGCGTCCATCCCGCCGGGGCTTGGTGCGCCTGGGTTTGGCCGGCATCCCCCCCATTTTCTCCGACCTCTGGGGGTATCTCGAGGAATTGGGCGCGGACGTGGTCTTTAACGAAATGCCCCGCCAGTTCAGCATGCCCTATGACACCCCTGACCTGGTGGAGCAATACTGGCGCTACACCTATCCCTACGACATCAACGGCCGGCTGGCGGACCTGGCTGAAGCCGCGGCGGTACGCCAACTGGACGGCATCGTCCACTATACCCAAAGTTTTTGCTTCCGCCAGATGTTCGACCAGACCCTGCGGGAACACCTGCCCGTGCCCATCCTGACCATTGAAGGGGACGGCCCCACTCCCCTGGACGCCCGCACCCGCCTGCGCCTGGAGGCCTTCGTCGATGTCCTGCGGCCGTGAAAAATCTCATACCGCCCTGGGTCTGGATTTCGGCAGCCGCTATGTAAAACTGGTGTACCGGAGTAACGGTCAATTCAGCCGGCGCCGCCTGGACAGCCTTGATTTTTACCGGGATTATCTGGGGACCAGCGAGGGGCGGCTCCAGATTGACTGGCCGCGCCTGGGGCTGAACCAGCCGGAGGCCCTGGTGGTCACGGGCTACGGCAAAAACCTCCTCAAGGATCTGGGGCCCACCATCACTGAAATTCGGGCCATATTTCTGGGGGCCCGGTTTCTCACCGGCCTGGACCATTTCATTCTCCTGGAAATGGGGGGGCAGGACACCAAGGTCCTGTATGTTCGGGAGGGCCGGGTCTTCGATTTTGTCACCAATGACCGCTGCGCCGCCGGCACCGGCCGCTATCTGGAAAACATGGCCCGTTTCCTCAAAATTCCCTTGCGGGATTTTAGCGGCTACATTGACGAGCCCATGCCCATTTCCCAGACCTGCGCCATTTTCGGGGAGAGCGAACTCATCGGCCATCTCCTGGAGGGAGTCCCCCTGGCCCGCCTGGCCGCGGGGATCAACGCCTCGGTGAGCCGCCGGGCCTTGACCATGATGCACCGCTACGCCTGCCCCCACCTGGTTTTTGTGGGGGGTGTGGCCCGCAACCGGGCCGTGGTCCATTTTCTTCGGGAGGGGAGCGCCTGCCAGGTGATAGTCCCTGCCCATCCCCAATTTACCGGGGCTTTGGGCTGTTGCCTGGAAGCCCTGAAACTCGTGGGGAAGCCGTCGCCATGACCCATCTCCCCGTCGGCGATCCCCTGTCCCAGGTTCTGCTGACCCACCTGGGGGCGGATTTAGGCCAAAGCCTCTCCAAGGAGCGCCTCCGGGCTTCCCGGCCGGTGTTCCGTTTCTCCGTGCCCGGGGACGGCCTGGGGCTGGTGGGAAAATTTTTTCATGAGCAGGTTCCCACTAGTCCCCAGGACAGGTCTTTGGCCCAGGAATACCAGCATTATTTGGGGGAAACCGCCCGGGAACTGACCGCGGCCGGCTTTATACCCCGGCTGGTGGGTCAGTCGCCTCATGTGCGTCTGGGGCTTCTCCTTGAGGCCATACCCGGTCCTGACCTGGACCATTATTTATCAGAGGCGGCCCAGGGTCGGGAGCTGGAGGCCTGCCTGGGCCAACTGGCCAGGCTTGCCGAACTTCTGGTTTTTTTCCACACCAGGCCTTTGCCGCACCTGCCCCTATCTCCTGAACCCGTCCTGGCCTATTTCCAGAAACTGCGGGGACAACTCCAGGCCCTGGGCCTGCTTTCCCCGGAGGAAGTGACCTTGCTGGCGGAAGAAAGCCAGGCCTGGGAGGCGCGCTGGGGGGAGCATCTCGACCGGCAGGTGCTGGTGCACGGGGACGCCACCCCCACCAACTTCCTGTTCCCCCCCCAACGGGTGGTGGCCATTGACCTGGAGCGGCTGCGGCCTGGGGACCGCCTTTTCGATCTTTCCTGGGTGGCCGGGGAAATTCGCCACGCCTGGGGATGGCGGGGCCGCGCCTTTGAGGAGAGCGAGACCGCCATCCGGCATTTTTTCCGTTCATATATCTCCGCCCTTCCCGCCGATGCCGCGCTCACCAGAAGAATTTTCGCCCTCAATCCCTGGTACATGGCCCTGGCGGAATTGCGCATCGCCCGCAATGCCTATCTTTCCTGGGAGTACCGCCGGGCCCTGGTGGCAGAGGCCCAGCGCTGCCTCGCCTATGGCCGGAGGTTGCCATGAAAACCCTGCTCATCGTGGCGGGCTCGGACCCGGGCGCCGGGGCCGGCCTGCAGCAAGACCTGAAAACGGCCACCCTGCTGGGGGTCTACGGGCTCACCGCGGTCACCGCCATTACCGTGCAAAACAGCCTGGGGTTGCAGGCGGTGCATCCGGTGGCGCCGGAGGTACTGGAAGCGCAACTCACCGCAGTTCTGTCTGATTTTTCGGTGGATGCCATCAAGATCGGCATGCTGGCCACGGGGGCCAATGTCAGGGCCTTAGTTAGGAAGCTAGCGGATTTGGCGGAAAAGCCGCCCCTGGTTTTGGATCCGGTCCTGGCCGCGGGCCGGGGG
>JBAQHL010000319.1:0-4537 GCA_049288295.1 Desulfobaccales bacterium | reverse complement strand
GGATTGACTGATGAGATTGCGGAGTTGATTGACGTTTCTCATCACATTTTCGCTGAGAAAACCCAGGATAACCACCTTGGCCGCGTCCGTCCGGTTGCCCGCAAAGCTCAGATAGGCCTGGTCAGTGCCGTAGCCGGACACCCCGAAGTTGGCCACCCGGCAGTCCAGCAGCACGGACAAGACGTTGCTCCAGGCGTGCTCGTTGTCAACGCCGGCCCCCTCGGTGAAGGAATCGCCATACAGGGAAACACAGGCCCTCGTTGTCAGGGGATCGTGAAAGGCCGGGATAGGCCGGGAGCCCAAGGCGTCGACCTTCTCAGGGGCGGGCGTCCAGCCCAAACGGGGATGGCTTCTGCCCAGGTAAACTCTATGGGACTCGTTAGTGACGAGGGGATTAAAAGCGATGCCATGCCCGACAAGCTGGCGCGCCTTGAGATAGGCCATGAATTCGGCCAATCCCGCCACCACGAGCAAGATGATGCCAATAAACAGGAGACGTCTGCCAAGCCGCATAAATTTTACAATATACCCGGAAGGGGAAAGGTAGTAAAGGGCCGGCAGGGTGATTCTTCCCGTCCTGATTTTTTCATGTCTTAGGACCGGCATGTTTGTTTGCGTCTAACCGGGGTTTGGGTTATTTTTAAGGGTGGATCAGATTTGGACAAGATGAGGGCTGGGTTTGGCAGGCGGTCTCCCCAAATATCGGATTTTGCATGTTATTGACCACCTGGGCAGCGGTGGGGCTCAGGAGGCGGTTTGTCAATTGGTGAAGTACGGCCAAACACAGCGCTTCGAGCCCGAGGTGGTCACCCTGCACGGGTATGGTCATTACTGGGACGTCCTCCGTTCCTGGGGTGTGCCGGTTCACTCCCTGGTCCCCCAGGGTTTTGCCCGGGCGGCGATTCCCTTCATATTCCTGAAACTCTTTATGCTGTTGGCCCGCAAGCGTTATGACGTGGTGCACACGCATCTCATCGGCGCCAACGTGCTGACGGCTCCCCTGGCGGCCCTTTACCGGGTGCCGGTGCGCTTCACCCATGATCAGACCATGGATGATGTCCGGGATTATTCCCTGGTGCATCGCTGGCTGGACGGCCTGGCCAACCGGTTCAACCATCATGTCATTGCCGTGTCCTCTTCCATCCGCACTTTTTTGTGCCGGAAGGAAAAAATTTCGCCCCAGAAAATTTCCGTAATCTACAACTCCGTGGACTTAAACCGTTTTTCCCCGTCAGCTGACCCCGAAGCCCAGGAGCGGGCGCGGCGCAAGTTTGGCCTGCCCCCGGAGGCCTTGATCGTGGGCGGGGTGGGGCGCTTGCACTACCAGAAAAATTTTCCCCTTTTTCTGGAAGTGGCGGCCCAGGTCTGCGCCCGTCTGCCCCAGGCCATGTTTGTCATTGCCGGCGAAGGGCCGGAGCGGGACGCCCTGGCCGAAATGAGCCGCAAACTGGGCATTGACCAGCGGGTGCGATTTTTGGGTTTTATCAAGGACATGCCGGCGCTCTATCAGTGCCTGGACCTCCTGCTCCTCACCTCCCATTTTGAGGGGACTCCCCTGACGGTCCTGGAGGCCATGGCCATGGGGGTGCCGGTGGTGGCCTCCCAGGTGGACGGCGTGGCCGAAGTCCTGGAGCACGACCGGGACGGCCTGTTGGCCCCTCCCGGCCGCGGCGAAGTTTTTGTGGACCAGGTATGCGGGATGCTGCAGGACCGGAGTCTGCGGCAACGGCTTTCCCGGGCCGGCCAGGCAAAGGCTCGCCGGCATTACTCCGCCGAAGCCATGGTTCGCCAGGTGGAGGCCCTCTATCTCCAGTATTTGGAAAATGGCAGGGCCTCAGGTTAACTCCCGGATGTTTTCCTTAAACCCCATCCGCGCTTTTTCAGGAATTATTCGCCCAAACTGGAGCTCAGATTGCCGGCAAAGCAGTGGCACATGAAAATCCTGACGGCCCTGGTTGCTATGATTCTCAGCCTGGTCGTGGTGGAAGCCGGCCTGCGCCTGGCGGGCATCGAGTATCCTATTTTCTACGATTTTGACCCGATTCTCGGGAATAAACTGAAGCCGGGGGTCAAAGGGTATTATCTGGACGAGGGCAAGGGGTTTGTGAGCATCAACAGCGATGGCATGCGGGACCGTGAGCATCCCTTGAGCCCCCCGGCCGGCACCCTGCGAATCGCGGTGTTGGGAGATTCCTACGCCGAGGCCATGCAGGTCGATGAGCAGGAAGCCTTTTTCGCCGTCCTGGAAAAAGAGCTTCAAGGGTGTGATCAGCTTCATGGCCGCAAGGTGGAGGTGCTGAATTTCGGTCAATCGGGTTTCGGCACCACCCAGGAACTCCTGACCCTGCAGCATCGGGTCTGGAAATATTCCCCCGACGTGGTCCTTTTGGCCTTTACCACCGGCAATGACGTCGCCGACAATTCCAGGGTCTTAAAACAGATTGATTATCATCCCTATCATGTCTATCAAAATGGCCAGTTAATCCTGGAGGATGGGAAAACCAGGGAAAACTGGCAGGCCAGGCAGAATAGCTGGTGGCAGCGCCTGGGCCTTTACCGGCTGGCCTCCATCAGGGTCTTTCAGGTCATCCATCATGCCAAAGGCTCGTTGTGGCAATGGTGGATACTGCAGGAGTTCGGGGTAAAGTCTATCGCCGCTGTTCAAGGAAAGGACATCGGCCTCAGCAATAAAGTGTACCATGAGCCTAAAGAAGATGTTTGGAAAGAGGCCTGGAGAGTCACGGAGGGCGTGCTCTTGGAAATACGGGATGAAGTTGCTCAGAAAGGTGCGCAGTTTGTAGTGGTGGTCCTAACCAACAGCGTTCAGGTGGACCCTGATGTCTCCAAGAGGATGGTCTTTGCTAACTGGCTGGGAGTTGGGGATTTGTTCTATCCCGAACGCCGGTTGGCAAGCTTTTGCCAGAAACACGGTATTTCTATCTTGTTACTGGGACCTCCTTTCCAGGAATACGCCACCCGGAACCAGGTCTATTTGCACGGCTTTGGGAAAAATCTGGGGAGCGGCCACTGGAATCAAGCCGGCCACCGCCTGGCTGGGCACCTCATCGCCGAGTGGCTGTGCCCCCAACTCAGATGACCTTCCGGGAGGAGGCGGCCTTGAAAAGCAGGAGCACCCTTCAGGCCGGGAGGCCCAGGCCCGCCTGCTCAGCGCCTTTCCGGGTGTGGATCACCGCGGCAGGCCTCCGGGCTCACCCCAGGCAAAAACGGGAAGTTGTTCACAGGTAAAAAGGGTTTCACATGCGGCGCTGGCTGGAAAAACTGCTGTTATTTCTCCTGGGGGCCATCTTCGCCCTGGTAATGGTCGAGGGAGGACTTCGCCTCTTCGGGATTGAATATCCTCACTTCTATGAATTTGACCCGGTTCTCGGCGGAAGATTGCGTCCCGGCGTAGAGGGCTATTGGCTAAAAGAAGGGCGGGGCTATGTCAGCATTAACAGTGATAGCATGCGGGACCGGGAGCATGCCGTCGCCAAGCCTCCCAATACCTTGCGCATTGCGGTTCTTGGTGATTCTTTTGCCGAAGCTTTGCAGGTGGACCAGGAAGAGGCCTTCTGGGCCATTATGGAGAAACAGCTGCAAGGCTGCGAAAACCTCAAAGGCCGGAACATCGAGGTGCTCAATTTTGGTCAGTCCGGTTTCGGCACCACCCAGGAATTGTTGGCTCTTCGTCACCGGGCCTGGAAATATTCGCCGGATATCATTCTTTTAACCTTTTGCACCGGCAACGACATGGCTGACAATTCTCCCATCCTGAATCAAAGATATACCGACCCCTTCTTTGTCAGGCGGGAGGGACAGTTGATTCTGGACGATTCCCGCACCAAACGTGAAGAAAAGATTCGGCTAGCCTATGAACAGAACCGGAATTGGCTGGGTCACCTCCATATCTGGGTTTGGCAAACAAGCAACCTTCGAATTCTGCAAGTGATACAACATGTTAAACATGTTGCCGGGGAATGGTGGCCGGAAAAAAGTCCGGAGGGCATGGCCGGGTCAGTCAGCCAGGGTTTGGCGGGGGCTGGCATGTTTATTGATATTTACCGGAAGCCTTCAGATGAGGCCTGGAAGGAGGCCTGGCAGTTGACCGAAGCCGTCTTGTTGAAAATGCGGGATGAAGTTGTGCAAAAAGGTGCCAGGCTCTACGTGGTGGTGCTGACCAATGCCATCCAGGTTTCTCCTGATGCGGGGGTCCGGGATATCCTCGCCAACTACCCGGGAGTTGAGGATGTTTTTTATCCGGACCGGCGGCTGGAAAGATTCTGTTCAGCCCATGGCATCCCCGTCCTGCTGCTGGGGCCGCCCTTTAAGGAATATGCCATTAAACATCAGGTGTATCTCCACGGCTTCAAAGAACTATTCAGGGACACCCTCGGGAACGGTCACTGGAACGAGAATGGCCATCGCCTGGCCGGACAACTCCTGGCCCAGTGGCTGTGCCCCCAGTTGCCTTGATGTTTCTCTGTCTTGAAAAGATAGTATTGTGTAGGGGCAGGCGCCCTCGCCTGCCCTCAGTGGA
>JBAQHL010000318.1:0-4102 GCA_049288295.1 Desulfobaccales bacterium | reverse complement strand
CTTCTCGGGGTTGGTGACGAAATACGGGGAGCTGTAGCCCCGGTCGAACTGCATGCCTTCCACCACTTCCAGGGTGGTTTCCATGGACTTGGCTTCTTCCACGGTGATGACGCCTTCCTTCCCCACCTTGCTCATGGCGTCGGCGATGATGTTGCCGATGGAGGGGTCGTTATTGGCGGAGATGGTGCCGACCTGGGCGATCTCTTTCTGGTCCTTGGTGGGTTTGCTGATCTTGTGGAGTTCATCCACCACCAGGATGACGGCCTTGTCGATGCCCCGCTTCAGGGCCATGGGGTTGGTGCCGGCGGCCACCAGGCGGGCGCCCTCCCTGTAGATGGCCTGGGCCAGGATGGTGGCGGTGGTGGTGCCGTCGCCGGCCACATCCGAGGTCTTGGAGGCCACTTCCCGCACCATCTGGGCCCCCATGTTCTCAAACTTGTCCTCGAGTTCGATCTCTTTGGCCACGGTGACACCGTCCTTGGTGATGGCCGGCGCGCCGAAAGCTTTATCTAGGATGACGTTTCTGCCTTTGGGGCCCAGGGTTACTTTGACCGCATCGGCCAAAGTGTTGACGCCCATGAGCATGGCTTCCCGGGCCTTATGGTCGTATTTGATTTCTTTCGCAGACATGACTTACGAATCCTCCTTGTACAGGGTTACAGATATTCTGGGATTAAGGTGAGAAATGAGTTACAGGCAGGGTGAATTAATCTTCCACGATGGCCAGGATGTCGTCTTCCCGCATCATCAGGTAGTCTTCGCCTTCGACCTTAATTTCGCTGCCCGCATAACGGCCGAAGAGGATCCGGTCGCCTGCTTTGACATTGAGGGGAAGGCGGTTGCCTTGTTCGTTGACCTTGCCGGGGCCCACAGCGATGACTTTGCCCTCAACCGGCTTTTCTTTGGCAGTGTCGGGGATGAAAATGCCTCCCTTGGTGACCTGCTGCTCCTCCAACCGCTGTACCAGGACGCGATCGTTCAACGGTTTAACCTTCATGAAAAAACCTCCTTTACGGTAAACATAAGGTATGCAGTATGCACGGGCTGGAATTAGCACTCACTTCTAATGAGTGCTAATAAAGTTTTAGGTATTTTTCAGAGAAAATCAAGGGGGTGCTTGGATTTTTTTTAAAAAAAAATGGGTCAGGCCCAGGCCCGACCCAAAAAAATTCCGCGCCGGCTCCCGGCCGGCGGCCTTATCTCACTGCTCAAGAACTGCTGCCCCGGTCTTTGGACGCGGTTTGCACACCCCGGGATTTTTTGCGGCTGTCGGCTTGTTTGTGGGTCTCTGCCCCCTTGGCCGGGCCTTTCGTTAAGGTGGGTTTAGATTTTTCCCCTAATGACGAAGTCTTTTCAGAACTTTTCTTCTTGGCAGGTTTTTGGTTGTTCTTTTTAGCCGGGGTTTCCGGAGTTTTCCCGACTGCTTTGCCTTTTCCGGCGGTATTGGTTGCTGGCGAAAATTTTCCCCCCGGAAGCATGGAGGCTACGTGGACTGAAGTCTCTGCTCCCCTGCCGGTGTTGGCTTTGCCTTTCTGGGGCTGGGCCGTCTGATACGACCGTCCTTGAGGGGCCTTGACCGTGGTCCGGGGCGCAGCCTTGGTAACGGTGCGGGCGGGAGGGTCCTCTCTGCTACTGTAGGTCTCCCGCTGGGAAGCCGGCTCCTTTCTGGCGTAGCTCCCATTTCGGGAGTAGCCGCTCCCATAAGAATTGCTGGCTGTTTCAATGGGGGCGCTGTACTGGCCGGGGGCTTCAACCCTGGCCATATTGATGTTTTTAATAAACATCTCTTTGGATTTCTTGGGAATTTTTAAGGTAAAAGGCCCCGGCGGCGTGGTCCCTTTGCGCAGTTCAGGGTTTAACATGGCCATTTCTTCGGGGGGCACGTTGCAGGCAATGGATGCAGCCCTGAGGGACGTGGCTTCGTTGACATTGACCGTGTCAAACTGGATGGGAGGCAGATAGGGGACCTTGACGAAGCCGAACTTTTCAGGATTTTTGGCGATGATGGTGGCCGCAATCATTTGCGGCACGTAGTTTTTCGTCTCACTGGGCAGGCATTGATTGGCGGATAACTCCCAGAAGTTCTTGTGGTTGCTGGTGTTGATTTCCCGGGCCACCCGGCCTTCCCCGCAGTTGTAGCTGGCCGCCGCCAGATACCAGGAACCGAATTGTTTATATAAATCCAAGAGATACTTGGCCGCGGCATGGGTGGCTTTTACCGGGTCCCGGCGCTCGTCCACATAGTTGCTGATTTCCAGGCCATAGCGCCGCCCGGTCCCGGCGATGAACTGCCACATGCCGCTGGCGTGGGCATGAGAATAGGCATAGGGATTAAAGCCGATTTCGATCATGGCCAGGTAGGCCAGATCTTCGGGCAAACCATGCTCCTGGAAAATCTCCCGAATCAGGGGCAGATAACGGGTGGAGCGGGACAGATAGGTGCGCATGGTCTGCTTGCGGTCGGTGGTGAAATAAACCAGGTAGGCCTTGACTTCCTTATTGGAGGCCACCGGCACGTCGGCTTTCAGGGCCTGGTCCCACTTCTTGAGTTCGGTTTCCAGGGCGGCATCTTGTCCCCTGAGGCCGCTCTTGGCGTAAAGTTCCTCCAGCCGGTTGGCGCTCAACTGCTCGGTCAGTGATTCATCCTGGACTTCCCTGACCTCTTCCTGGGCGAGTTCGGCAGTCGGGGCCGGTGGCGGCGGCGGTTTCCTGGCCATTTTACCCCGTCCGCAACCGGTCATGAGAACGCAGACCAAAAGTACAACTGTACACCAGGAGATCATTGAGGTGCTCCTTGTGTCGAATTTGTCAGATTGTGCAGCGCGTAAGTGTATGATCTGCAGGACCCCGCCTCCCCCATGAGACGTATCTGGAGCTTACACGGTAGCAGATATTTCTTTGAAAAAGCAAGGAAAAAATGAAAAGGTCACCTGAATCTGGTGACAAGGTTCCGGTAAGTTAATGAGCAACAACATGATTTAACATGTAAATCCAGTGAACTAGTGAAAACCATAGAATGTCGTCAAGGCACCTCAACAACTTGTGATATATTTTAGGTGACACTTGTCATCAACATAAAGATTTTTTACCGTTCGCTGCCAATAAGAATCGACCCGAAACAACATGATGATACAACATCAAGCCATGATAGCTTCCCTGGCAAGGTGGCAGATGGGCCTGGCCGTGGTTGCTTGGCTCCTGGCCATTTGGGGCCGCGTCCTGGGGGTGGAGCCCTTCGTCTCCTGGCTTTATTTTTTTGCCTGGTGGCCGCTTTTGCTTTTTCTGGACGGGCTCTTGGGGCGGCTCACCGGCAAATCCCTCTTGTGGGAGCGGCCCCTGGACTTTCTCCGCATGCTTTTTTTTTCCGTGACTGTGTGGTTGACCTTTGAGGTCTTTAACCTGTGGCTATTAAACTGGCGGTATGTGGGGGTGGAGCATCGCCCCTGGCTGCGTTGGCCCGGCTATGCCCTGGCTTTTGCCACCGTCCTCCCCGGGGTGCTCCTTACGGCCCAGGTGCTGGAGGCCCTGGGAGTGGGGGCCAAAATCGAGGGCCGGCCGTGCAGCCTCGGCAACTGGCAGCCCTTTTTTCTTCTCCTGGGCGCGGCCTGCCTGGCATTGCCTTTAGTGGCGCCTTTTTATGCCTTCCCCCTCATCTGGCTTGCCTTCATCTTTCTCCTGGACCCCCTCCTGGACTTGCTCACCGGCGACTCCCTCACCCGCCGCTTTTTGGCCGGGGAGCGCCAGAAGCACCTCTGTCTTATCCTGGCGGGCCTGTTCTGCGGCCTCTGGTGGGAAATGTGGAATTATCCCAGCTCCGCCAAGTGGGTTTACACCCTGCCGGTGCTCAATTTCGGGAAAATCTTTGAGATGCCCTTCCTGGGATTTTTGGGCTTTCTGCCCTTTGCCCTGGAGTGCGCCATCATGTATGAATTGCTGGTGTTCATTGATAAAAAATTGTCAGGGTCCCCTGCCCTCTCCCGGTTCTATCTCGGTAACTTGGCCTTCTGGCTGATTATGTTCCTTGCCCTGGACCTGCGCACGGTTTTGTCGTTTCAATAATGCTGGGGAATCTTAGTATCGCATCCCATAAATATCTTTCAAG
>JBAQHL010000317.1:0-3363 GCA_049288295.1 Desulfobaccales bacterium | reverse complement strand
TCCACCTCCTCTTTGAGCATGGCGCCATCTTGTTGGATTTCGGCCAGCTTGCGGTTTTCCTCTTCCAGCTCTTTTTTCAGGGAGAGCATGAGGCCGTAGGTGATTTCTGCCGCCCGGGCCAGGTCCCCCTGGCGCTCGGCCTGGGCCGCGTCGATCTTGGCCTTCTCCATCTTCTCCTTCACCGCCTGGATGCGGCTGATGACGTCTTTTTCCTTTTGCCAGCGGGCCTTGAGGACCGCGCTCCGTTCCTTAAGGTCGGCCAGTTCCTTTTCGATCTTGGCCAGGCGCTCCTGGGAAGCCTGATCCTGCTCCCTTTTTAAGGCCTCCCGTTCGATCTCCAGCTGGGTAACCTTGCGCTCCACTTCGTCAATGTCTGCGGGGCGACTGTCGATTTCCATGCGCAGCTTGCTGGCTGCTTCGTCGATGAGGTCCACCGCCTTGTCGGGGAGCTGCCGGTCGGTGATGTAGCGGTGCGACAGAGTGGCCGCGGCCACGATGGCGGAGTCCTTGATGCGCACGCCGTGGTGCACCTCGTAGCGCTCTTTCAGGCCCCGGAGAATGGCGATGGTGTCCTCCACCGAGGGTTCGGCCACAAAGATGGGCTGAAAGCGGCGCTCCAGGGCGGCGTCCTTCTCGATGTGCTTGCGGTATTCGTTCAGGGTGGTGGCGCCCACGCAGCGCAGTTCCCCCCGGGCCAGGGCGGGCTTCAGCATGTTGCTGGCGTCCATGGCCCCTTCGGCCGCGCCCGCGCCCACCAGGGTGTGGAGCTCATCAATAAACATGATGATCTGGCCTTCGGAGTCGGTGATCTCTTTGAGCACGGCCTTGAGGCGCTCCTCGAATTCCCCCCGGTACTTGGCGCCGGCGATGAGGGACCCCATGTCCAGGGCCACCAGGCGCTTGTCTTTCAGGGTCTCGGGCACGTCGCCGTTGACGATGCGCTGGGCCAGGCCCTCGACGATGGCGGTCTTCCCTACCCCGGCCTCACCGATGAGCACCGGGTTGTTCTTGGTGCGCCGGGAAAGCACCTGGATGATGCGCCGGATTTCGCTGTCCCGGCCGATGACCGGGTCCAGCTTGCCGGCCCGGGCCATGGCCGTCAGATCCCGGCCGTACTTCTCCAGGGCCTGGTACTTATCCTCAGGAGCCTGATCGGTGATGCGGGTGGAGCCCCTGAGCTCCATAAGGACCTTGAGAATGAGCTCCGGGGTGAGGCCCACGTCCGCCAGGAGTCTGCCGGTGTCGCTGGTTTTGTCCGCGGCCAGGCCGTAGAAGATATGTTCGGTGGAGACGTACTCGTCCCGCATCTGGCCGGCCTGCTTGAAGGCCTCGTCCAGGACTTTATTAAGGGCAGGGGAAAGGTAAACCTGGGCGTCGCCGCTGACCCGGGGGAGCCGGGTAAGCTGGTCTTCCAACCCCTGGATGATTCTTTGGGGGTCAACCTCGAGTTTTTTCAGGAGGGGCCGGATGAGGCCTTCTTCCTGGGCCAGGAGTTCCCGCAGCATGTGGGCCGGTTCAATCTGGGGATTGCCCAAACGCCGGGCCAAATCCTGATACGCCTGCAAGGCCTCCTGGGCTTTAAGGGTTAATTTGTCAAACCGCATTTTCTCCTTGCCTCCGTTGGTCTTGTTAGTTAACCAAAAGAAATAACTTATAAAAGGTAAACACAGATTTGCCCCTGTCAAGGAGATTCGGTTGGCAATATTACACAGCCGGATTATAATGCCCTAAGTTCATTATGCGCCACGTGGTCATCATCCCCGCCCGCTACGGCTCCAGCCGCTTTCCAGGAAAGCCCCTAGCAGAAATGCTGGGGAAGCCCCTGGTTCAGTGGGTCTATGAGCAGGCCCGGCAGGTCTCCGGACTGGCCGGCATCTGCGTGGCCACCGACGATACCCGCATCAGGGACTGCGTGGAAGGGTTCGGCGGCCAGGCCGTCATGACCGGCAGCGACCATCCCTCGGGAAGCGACCGGGTGGCGGAAGCCGCAGAAATACTGGGGCTGGGCGGTCATGATCTTGTCATCAACATTCAGGGGGACCAGCCGGTGTTTCCGCCCCTGGTGATCAGTCACATGGCCAATTTAGTGGAGAAGGACTGCTCCGCGGTCATGGTCACCCCGGCCCGCCGCCTTACTGATCTCACTCTGGCCCAAAACCCCAACCTGGTGAAGGTAGTTTTTAACCAGCGGGGCCGGGCCCTGTACTTTTCCCGGAGCCCGCTCCCCTATTGGCGGGACGGCGAACGGCCTTATTTCTACAAACATATCGGCATCTACGCCTATAGAGTGGAGTTTTTGAAGGACTTTGTCACCCTCCCCCCCGGACGCTGGGAGCAGGCGGAGAAACTGGAGCAGCTTCGGGCCCTGGAGTACGGTTATCCCATCCACGTGGTGGAAACAGACAGCGACACCGTGGAGGTGGACACCCCGGAGGATTTGGTAAAAGCGGAGGAGTACTTGCGGGGGTGTAGCTTATGAGCCATAGGGTAATTCGGAAAATCTCTAACGGCTAGGTAATAAATGTAGGGCGGGCACTGCCCGCCAAAATAATTGGTGGGCGGAGCCCACCCTAAATTACTGTGTCTGGACGGGCTGGAAGCCCATCCTACCGGTCCCAGGTTAGTTAGTTAGGGAAAATGGAGGCGATTGAACTTTTCGGAGCAGAACCTGAAAACCTTTTCCAGGTGGGCATCACCTGCATAACGAGTGATATTTCATAAATGGAACCCAAAGATCATCTGATTGTGGCGTTGGACGTGTCGGACCGGGACGAGGCCCTTGGTTTGGTGAAACGGCTAGGTCATGAAGTGGGCCTGTTTAAAATCGGCTGGCAGCTGTTCATGGCCCAAGGGCCCAAATTATTATTAGATTTGGTAAGTAACCAGCAAGAATATCAATTTTTTTTAGATTTAAAAATTTATGATATTTCCAACACCCTGAAGGGGGCTCTTCGAAACATTGCCCCTGGAGTGGCCCTGGTCACCATTCACAATATTTTGGGAGCCGGGGAACTCACCGCCATGTTAAAGGAAATCGGCGGCGCCTTTAAAGTCATGGCCGTTACCCTCCTCACCAGCCTGTCGGGGGAGGACCTGAGGGCCTCGGGGTATGCCTCCGAGTATGCGGAGGACCCTTCCCGGCTGGTACTGCTTCGGGCCAAACAGGCCCTGGCTGCCGGGTGTCATGGGGTCATCTGCTCCGGACGGGAGGCCCGGGCGGTGAAAGAAGCCTGCGGTAAGGATTTTTTGGTGGTTTGTCCGGGGATTCGACCGGTCTGGTCGGTAGTGGCGGGAGACGACCAGAAACGGGTGGTCACGCCTTTCGAAGCCATCAAAAATGGCGCCGATTACATCGTGGTGGGC
>JBAQHL010000316.1:0-3440 GCA_049288295.1 Desulfobaccales bacterium | reverse complement strand
ATGCCCAACAGTTAACGGCAGAGTCCTGCTGGCGCCGGCTCCTGGCCCAGGAACAGGCCAAGGAATTCCAGGAGGTCTGGAAGACCGGCCTGACCCTGGTGAACCTTTTCCCTCATGCCCCGCAACGAGGAGCCGTCCTCCTTAAGCTGGGGGAACTGGCCAAGACCCAGGGAAAGACCGCACAAGCCCTGGAACTTTACAGCCTGGTCAGCTTCTTGAACCCCGGCGCCCCGGAAGCGGCCCAGGCCCACGTGGCGGCAAGCTCTTTGGAATTGTCCCGGGACTTGAAAAAAAAGAATCCCCTTCAAACCATGCATCTCTTTCTAAACAAAATCTCACATCTAAACCCCGGACATCAGGCTGAGGTCGTCCAGGAGGCCCTGGTTGCCGGATGGGAGGAGGTTTCCCTTCAGGCCCGGACCACATCCCCCCTTCCTCTCTCCCTGGTGGAAGAGCTCCTGGCCTTGTGGGATAAACAACCTCCAAAGATGAGGCCCTCGGAAGGAGCCTTCTTGTTGGCTGATCTTCTTAATAAGGCCGGCCTCTGTGAAGAAGCCCAGGTCCTGCAAGCCAAGGCGCAGGAAAAAAACCGGAACAGCCGGCACCTCTTGGGAAAACTTCACAGCCTCACCGGCACCTTAACGCCAGTTCTGCTGCGGGAGGAGCACAAATTAGCTCTCTTTTCCTGGCTGACCCCCTGGCAAGTACCCTTTAACGGTGAGGCCCTTCTGAATTGGTTTTTCCCCCCCCGAGCTCATGCGGACTGGTTTGCAGATCCAGCCCCGGGCATGGACCAGGCCCTGCTTTATTCTTCGCCCTCCTCCCCGCCGCCTGCAGGTTTAGACCAAACCACCACGGCTACCGCCATTGACAAAGACTCAAGCCCTTTTATCCAGGACCGCCTGGGGCTTAGCCATCTTCAAGAGGGCCAGCCGGAAGCCGCCCAGGCCACCTTTCAGGATCTGGCCCGGCACCATGACCCTTTTTGGCAACGTCTGGCCCAGGTTCGACTGGCCGACCTGGAATTGGCGCGCCTTAAGACTGAGCCCGCCCCCTGAGGTTTGTTAAGGATGACGGCATGAACCAGAAAGCCATTTTGGTTATTGATTCACAGCGCTCCTGGGAGGAAGCCCGCCTGCGTTTGGAGAAAACCTTCCAGGTTGATCTGGCCCAGGTGTCCAACCCGGAGGACGGCAAGGGCCGCCTGCGGGAGCAATACTTCCTGGCGGTCATGCTGGCGGAAGACATTCCCGGTCATGATCCCGGGACCTTTTTAGCCGAAGTGAAAGCGGAACATCCCTTTTTGCCGGTCTACCTGATCTCCCGGCGTCCCACCGTTGAGGGGGCAGTAGCCGCCATGCGGGAAGGGGCTCACGATTACCTGACTGCGCCCCTTGCCTGGGAAAAGTTGTCCGCCATCCTGGAGCCCTATCTGAGAAACGGCCGTCAGTCAAGGCTGTCCTCTTTAAAAGGTTCTCCTCAGGATCAAGAGCGTCCCGTCATCACCCAGGATCCGGCCATGCTCCATATTCTCCGCATGGCCAAATCCGTGGCCCCTACCCGGGCCACGGTGCTTATCCAGGGAGAGTCCGGCACTGGTAAAGAAATCCTGGCCCGCCACCTCCACACCCACAGCGACCGGGCCGCGGGCCCCTTTGTCGCGGTCAACTGCGCCGCCTTGCCGGAGGGCTTATTGGAAAGCGAACTCTTCGGGCACGAAAAAGGCGCCTTTACCGGGGCCCTGATGCGCAAACTGGGAAAATTCGAGTTAGCCAACAACGGCACCCTGCTTTTGGATGAAATCAGCGAGATGCACCCTCACCTCCAGGCCAAATTGCTGCGGGTGCTTCAGGAAAATGAAATCGACCGGGTGGGCGGCCGCCACCCCATATCCTTGAACGTCCGGATAATTGCCACTACTAACCAGAATATTGCTGACCTCATTGAAAAAAACGAGTTCCGGGAAGATCTGTTTTACCGTCTCCAGGTCATCTCTTTTACCCTGCCCCCCCTGCGGGAGCGGCGGGGAGATATTCCCCTGCTGGCCGAATTCTTTTTGCAGCGCTACGCCCACCTCTTCGGCAAGAATAACATCAAGCTGACCAGCTCCGCCCTGGCCGCCCTGGAAAGGGCTACCTGGCCCGGCAATATTCGCCAGCTCGAAAACGCCCTGGCCCGGGGTGTGGTCCTGGCGGAAGGAAACTTTGTCCATCCTCGGGATCTTCGGGGCGACCATACGGATGAAGCCCAGGAGCGCCCGCTACTGCCGGCGCCCACCGGGGATAAACCTGTGACTCTTCGGGAAATGGAACAGCACCTTATTTTTCAGGCCCTGGACGAGACCTCGGGCAACCGGACCCACGCAGCCAAGCTTCTGGGCATTAGTGTGCGAACCCTTCGCAATAAATTACACGAGTACCGCCAGGCGGTGCGGCCCGGCCAGGCCTCCCGCTCCCAGGTGGCCTGATTATTGCTTGTCCCTTTGTTCAGACTCATGAAAGGGAAATCTTTTCCTGAAAAGTGAGGAGACCTGCATGCCCAATGACCTCTTCCCTGATGGCGCCCTTAATCTTCTGGAGAAATCCCTCTCCTGGCGAAGTCAGGGCCAGTCGGTTATCGCCAGCAACCTGGCCAACCTGGAAACGCCTGATTATAAGGGTAAGGTCGTGAACTTCCAGGCAGTGCTTAAAAATCACCTCCAGGGTCGGCCGGATTTCAAACTGGCAGCCTCTCACCCCCAACATCTCCGGGGCTCCCCGGTGGACAGCGGTCTGATCCGGGAAAGTGAGGAACCCCTTGATCTGGACCAGGAAATGGTGAACCTGTCCTTAAACCAGTTGGGATACCAGACCTCAGTGACCATGCTCGTTAAAAAATTAGACCAGCTAAAAACAGTAATCGAAGGAGACCGAGGGTGAACATCGTTAGCACCATGGAATTGAGCGCTTCCGGGCTCACCGCCCAGCGGCAGCGCCTGAACGTCATCGCCGAAAATCTGGCCAATGCCCAGGTCACCCGCACCCCTCAGGGCGGGCCTTATCTTCGGAAAAACGTCGTCCTGGAGAGTCAACCCTTTGAAGACTTCGGCAGTCTCATGGAATCCCCTGTCAAGGTGGCGGTCACCGACATTGTGGAAAACGCCGAGGGTCTGGTTCAGGAATACGATCCCTCTCACCCGGATGCCAACGAGGAAGGAGTGGTCACCTGGCCCAACGTCAATCCGGTAACGGAGATGGTAAGCCTGGTTCTGGCCAGCCGGGCTTTTGACGCCAACATTGCGGCGTTTCGGGCCGGGAAAGCCATGGCCTTGAAGGCCCTGGAAATCGGTCGTTAACAAGACCTGAGGACGCACCTCACTCTATCGACGGCTGATCTGGAGAAATACTTATGCAGGTAAATCCTTCCGTCAACCAGGAGATTATTGCCTCTTCGCTTTCAAG
>JBAQHL010000315.1:0-7581 GCA_049288295.1 Desulfobaccales bacterium | reverse complement strand
TCGGCACAATTTGTTTGAAACTACATGGGCAAAGTTCATGGAACCTAGAGAAAATGACGCTCAGGAAGTCTCAAAGAATCAGGAAACCACGGCCGGTCGCCGGATAAAAAGGCCGCTGATTCCCCTGGTGCTGGCTTTGATGCTGGGCCTGGTTGCAGCGGCTGCGGGCTTGCACATCCCCAGGACCTGGTTGGCTGCGGGGTTGGCCATTCTTCTGGTGGTCATGCTGCCATTATATTTTTCTCCCTTTTTCCGGAGATTCTGGTCAGGGAAAACCCACAGCAGTGATGAGTCTCAGAAAAAGTAATTAGCCAAATCCCGCCGGCAACCAGCCGCAAAAAGCCATCTCGGTAGCTGACCCTCCCTCGAGGTATTCCCGGCGCCACCCCAGAGCAAGATGCGGGGAAACAAATAGGCTCGCGCAAAGGCGCAACGGCGCAAAAGCGCAAAGATGCCAAAGCGCCAAGACACCTGTCTTTCTTTTCCTTGAAAAAAACTTGACATCTCCCAGGACAAACCTTAAGGATTTTCCTTATATTATTGTAAGGAAAATTCTGGAGAGCGTGCATGGGGACCCCCGACACCTGGCTGGCGCTGCCGGAACGGTTCTTTTCGTGGTTTCCGGGTATAGCCTTGCGTCTTTCGGACGTCAGTCTGGGGAACCTCCAGGATGTTGCTAAGCGGAGCATGCCCCTTCTCTTTTTTTTCCTGCTGGGTGTGGGGCTCTATCACCAGGCCCTGGCGCCCGATTTCCCGTCCCACCATATAGCCGCCCCCCCGCCTGCCAACCAAGAGGTGGTCATTTACGGGCGCCTGTGCCGTCCCACCCGGGTGGGCGCTGAAGGCGTCAGGCTCTATGTGGCGGCCGAGGCCCAGAAGGGTCCGGCAGGCTGGCGGCCGGCCACCGGCAAACTCCTGGTCACGGCCCCGCCCTTGGAGGCCCCGCCCGTGGGGACGCACCTTTATATCAGGGGCAAGCTGCGGGAGCCCCAGGCCCTCCACAATCCCGGCGCACCGGACCGCCCCCGGCAGTTGGCCGCGGAGGGGATTTTCCGGCAAATGCACCTGAAGGACGCCGACCGCCTGGTCTTTGTAACCTCGGACGAGTCTCCTTCCCTGGCTGAGAGCTTGCGCGGGGGGGTCCGCAGTCTTTTGCAGAAATTCCCCCCGGACATCGAGGCCATTTACCTGTCCATGCTGCTCGGAGACCAGGGCAAGGTCACCCCGGAGATGCGCCGGAATTTGAGCCGCACTGGCACCAGTCACCTCCTGGTGATCAACGGCATGCACCTGGGCGCGGTGGCCACCGTCACCTATGGCCTGGTGTTTTGGGGAATTCGGTTTTTCCCCTGGCTTCTTTTGCGGGTGAACGTCATGAAAATCGCCACCCTGGCCGCGGCCTTGCCGGTGGTGGGCTACGCTCACCTGGCCGGGGGCTCGCCCTCCACCCAGCGGGCTGAGATCATGGTGCTGGCGTTTCTCCTATTAATATTTTTGGGGCGCTTCCGGGACATCTGGAGTGCTTTGGCCATCGCCGCCTTTTTAATCCTGGTTTTTAATCCTCTCCTCTTATTTTCGGTGTCATTCCAACTCTCTTTCGCCGCGGTGGCAGGCATTGTTTACCTGACGCCCTCTTTGCTTAATCTGGCCTCAGGCGCTTTCCCTCACCAGGAGAGCGACCGGGCCTTCCTGGACCAGAAAAGGGGTCTCCTGAAGTACGCGCATCGTATCGGCTGGCGAGGGCTGGAATTGCTGGCCGTGTCTTTGGCGGCTTCGCTGGCCACGGCACCCCTGGTGGCCCACCACTTCCAGGAAGTGTCCCTGTTCGGCTTCCTGGTGAACCTGGCGGCCATTCCCCTGGTACTAATGGTGGCCCTCCCTTTGGGGGAACTGGCGGTTCTGGCCCAGGGCCTGTCCCTTACCCAGGTGGCCAGGGTCTTCCTGGATTTGGGCCAGATTCCCCTCAAGGTAAGTTACCAACTCATCACCTGGGTGGCCGGGCTGCCCGGCAGCGGCGTCAGGGTGGCTTCCCCCGGTTGGCTCCAGGTGGGCCTGATCTACGGGGCGGTTTTCAGTTTTTTTCAGATCTTGTCCAAGCCACCGCAGTTCATGAGCATTTCTGAACCCGTAGCTGAACCTCCCCAGGCGGCTCGTTGGCGCATCTGGAGCTGGGGCGGCCTTGGTTTGGGCGCCGTGGTTCTGGCCGTGACCCTTTCATCTTATTTATGGGGGACTTCATCTGCCGGGGAGATCACCATCCTGGACAGCCGGACCGGACTGGACGGGGTGCTGGTGTCGCCGGCGGGCCGGCGCGTGGCTGTGACCGCAGCCTGGGACGTCTGGCCGGGGTATGAAGGGGGCGGCTCGGGTCCCCTGCCCGCTTATCTGCGCTGGCGCCAGTTTGACCGCCTGGACGCGGTCCTGGCCCTGAGCCTCAATGCCAGAAACGCCCAGGAACTCATCACCCTGGCCCAAGGCCTGGAGGTGGGCGGCGTCTGGTGGAAGGGTCCCCGGCCCGCCGCCAAGGTGATTGATCTGATGAACCTGCTGGGAGATGCGGGGCGGCCGGGCCTGGCCCTGGAAAAAATGAACCCGCCCCAAGACCTGGGGGGGATGTCTCTCACTTACCTGAGTTGGGGAGAGGGGTTGGGGATGGCCCTGAAGGTGACCTGCCAGGGGTGCCAGGCCCTTATCCTGCCACCCCTGAAACGGCCGGTGTTGGAAAACTTGCCCTGGACGGAGGGGAGCCCGTTAACCGCGCTGGTGGCTCCCCTGGATGTCTCCCTCGAGGTGATGGACCGCGTCAAGGCGGCAAAGGTTATTCTGTATGGTTCCAGGGAACCGCAGGCCGGAGCCCCCGACGGTTTCCGGCCCAACGTCTACCTGACCCGGGATGGCGCCGTCACCCTGACCTGCGCGGCAAAAGACGCGTCCCTCAGCCAGTGGCGGCCCTGATGCCCCTCAGCTTTTGCGGGAAGTTTTGGGGGTGAAAGCGGACATCTGCTGCTTGACGTCGTCGGACTGGCACTTGGGACAGGTGACCTTGCCGCTTTCATATTCAGTCATGCTCATGATAAGGACAAACTCCTCGCCGCACTTGCCACACAAATACTCGTAAGTCGGCATGTCAAATCCTCCCCTGATTTCGCGGTTTGGCAACATTATAGAAACGGCCGGTGTTCTTGGCAAGAGGCCCGAAGCCCGGCTATCCATTTCTAGGGTTTTTAAGAACCGGCCGAACCAAGCCGATAACATGAAGTGACGGGGGAGGTGTGCTCCTCCTTACTATCTGCTAACGGACTCCCCGTGTTTGTCATAATCGGCTTAGTCGTGGTCCTGGTTTCGGTGCTGGGAGGGTTTCTCCTGGAAGGGGGCAACTTCCTTGTTCTGATGCAGTGGGCCGAGTTTGTCATCATTGGGGGTGCGGCCGCCGGGGCCATGATTGCGGCCACACCCAAAAGCACCCTGGTCAAAATGGTGCAATTCATTTTGGGGTCGGTCAAGGCCTCCAGTGTGTCCAAGGAGAGTTTTCTGGAGCTGCTCAAGCTGTTGTATGAAATTTTTCAAACCGCCCGGGTCAAAGGCCTTTTAACCCTTGAAGATCACGTGGAAAAACCTGAATCAAGCGACCTGTTCTCCAAGTATCCCGTTATCCTGAAAAATCATCACACCCTGGAATTTCTGGTGGATTCTTTGAAACTCCTGGTGGTGGGGGGGGTGCCGCCCCTGGAACTGGAAGCCTTGCTGGAGGCGGACATGGAAACCCAGCAAGAGGAGAATAAACGGCCGGCGCATGCCCTGGCCCGCACCGGCGACGCCCTGCCGGGCCTGGGGATCGTGGCGGCAGTTCTGGGTATTGTTCTTACCATGCAGGCCATCGGCGGCCCGGCTTCGGAGGTGGGCCACAAGGTGGGCGCGGCCCTGGTGGGCACCTTCCTGGGAGTGCTGCTGTGCTATGGCTTTGTCCAGCCCTTGAGCGCCCAAATCGAATACCAGGCTGAAGTGGGGGAGCTTTACCTGCGCTCCATCAAGGCCGGGGTGGTGGCCTATGCCAAGGGCATGCCTCCCATCGTGGCGGTGGAGTTTGCCCGCCGGGTCATCGTCGGTGAATTTCGCCCCAGCTTTTCCGAAGTGGAGGACGCCTGCCGGGCCATTAAGGTTAAAGGTTGATCATGTGACTGCCTTGTGAACGCCGGGTTGATGGCCGCAGCCTGGCTGGGAGGGCAGGTAAAGCGGATTATAAACCCGGGCCTCGTCCCTGGCTCCCCCCCAATTGACCATCCTTTTTGCGGAGCAAAAGGAATATATAGATAAATTATTATGTCAGGAGCCCATCCAGAACCCTCGGAACCGAGGATCATAAGAAAGAAGAAGGTCCAGGGCGGCGGCGGCCACGGCGGGGCCTGGAAGGTGGCCTACGCCGATTTCGTTACGGCCATGATGGCCTTGTTTATTGTGCTCTGGATCATGGGGCAGAGCCAGTCCGTCCGCCAAAACGTGGCCCAATATTTTAAGAACCCCGGCCTGTTGCCCGGGGCCTCCGGTCTTATGGAAACCAGCGACATGGGGGGAGATATACCCACCCCGGGCCACAGCCAGGATTTGCAGACCCCGTCGCCCATCACCCCAGATCTGGCCAGTGAGTTGGGTTCCCTGGAGGAGGTGAAAAAGCGCATCACGGAGGTCATCGCCCAATTGCCGGAATTGAGCCGACTCAAACAGCAGGTGGCCCTGGAGATCACCAATGAGGGTCTGCGCATTGAACTCCTGGATCAGGAAAACTCCCATTTTTTTGATCTGGCCAGCGCCAACCTCAAACGGGAGACCCAGGACCTCCTGAAACTCATTGCCCAGGAGTTAGGCAAACTTCCCAACTTCATCACCGTGGAGGGCCATACGGACAGCCGGCCCTATGGGACCAAAACCTACACCAACTGGGAGCTTTCGGCCGACCGCGCCAATGCCGCCCGCCGGGTCCTGGAAGATGCCGGGGTTAACGCCAACCAGGTGACCTCTGTGCGGGGCTGTGCCGACCGCTTCCCCCGCAACCAGCAAGACCCCCTGGATTACCAGAACCGCCGGGTGAGCATCCTGGTGATGTTTAAGGACCAAACCAACCGGGAACGGGGGGAACTCCAGAAAATACAGGATCACCTCAAGAAAACCCCAAAGGAGGGGGGGCTCTGTTACCCAAATGGCAGTCCTGCCGCGAAAGGCCCTCCCCCCGGTGCAACCTCCCTGCCGACCCCCGGTTTACAGGGGGCTCCCGCCGGCCAACCTGGCCCCAAGCCAGACCCGCCAGCAGCAGGCGCCAGTCAACCGGCCAAGGCCGGCAGCCCTGGCGCCATGGTTTATAAAAGCACCATACCGCCCCCTGGTCCCCAACTGGGAAATCAGGTTCAGGAGGAGGTGTGGCAGTTGCTGCAGCCAAAGGAGGCGGCCAGTGCTCCCCAGGGGGCCGCTGCCGACCTGCAAAAAGGACCTCGCCTGCGCCTGGGGTGGTGAGGGCAAGCCTGCCGGCCATTCCGGTTTCGAAAGGCCAAGCACCTTAACAACCCGGCATTTCTCTGATATACATCTGGAATATGGAGACCCTCCCCCTGCTCCGGCCGCGCCTTTTGGAACAGTATGTGGCCCGGGAGTTTCTCAAGATATTCTTCCTGAGTCTCATGGCGTTTCTCTCCATCTATGTGGTGGTGGACTTTTTTGAGAAGATCGACCAACTGGTGCGGGCCAACCTGGGGCTGGCCGAAATGGGGCGGTATATCTTATTGACCATGCCCGTGGCCCTGGAGAAGGTCTTGTCTCCTGCCGTCCTTCTTGGGGCCATGCTTGCTTTTGGCCTTTTGACCCGCACCCAGGAGACCATGGCCATCAGAACCAGCGGCCTGGATATCCTCCGACTGACCCGCCCGGTGCTCCTGTTGGCGACCCTGGCCGCAGGAGTGCTCCTGGCCTTAAACCTGTATCTTTTGCCCTGGAGCCAAGCCACCCTCAACCTGTTCTGGGAAACCCAGGTTCAAAAGAAGCCCCCCCGGAGTCTCAGCAATCTCGAGCACCTGTGGTACAAGGGCGATCGGGCCATTTACAACATTCTGCTGTACCGCAAAGATCTCCAGGCCCTCGAAGGGGTAAAAATCTTCCGCTTTGATGACCGCTTTCAGTTGGTCCAGGTGGTGGCGGCGCGGCGGGCCGTCTGGCAGGATGGCCATTGGCGCCTCTATCAGGGAATCATTCAGGAGGTCTTCTCGGGCGAGGACCAGGTGAAAACTTTCCAGGAAATGGACCTGACCCTGACGGAGACTCCCAAGGATTTTGGCGGCCTGGAAAGGAAGATGGGGGAAATGGATGTGGAGGAACTTCTCCGTTTTGTAAATCGTCTGGAGCGGGACGGCTACAAGTCCACCTCCTATCGCATGGAAGTCCAAAACCGGTTTGCCATGGCCCTGGTGCCGCTGTCCCTGGCCGCAGTGGGATTGGGTCTGGCCCTCAGGCAGGAGAAAGTCTTCATACCCTCCATGGTGGCTGCGGGTTTGATGATTATGTTCACCTACTGGCTGACTTTAGGGTTTAGCACCTCCCTGGGCCAGGCCGGGCGCTGGCCCATACTTTGGGCGGCATGGCTGCCCCATCTCTCCTTTGGCGCCCTGGCTTTTCTTCTTTTGCGCCGCGCCACCCGCTAGTTTGTGAAAAAGTTAAGGGGCGGCAAAAAAACCCCAAAAAACAAGATATTTTTATTGTCAGACCTGGTTTTTTTGTGCTATTAATGGCTAACCATCAGGGTTTGCGGATTTTTGCCTGAATAACTTATTGATTTAATTAGCTAATTTTAAGGAAAGGAGGAATAGCGTCCACAGTACTGTCAGATATGTCGGTGCGGCCAGGGAGCATTATATAACAATTTATCTTTACCAATCGTAGAGAAGAGGAGAGGGGAGAAGGTATGACCAAAGCAGAATTGATTGCCCATGTTGCCAATGATGCTCAAGTAAAAAAGTCTGATGCCGAAAAAGTTATTAATTCCTTGATTCAAGCAGTGTCAAAAACCCTTAAGACCAAGGCCCGGTTGGCCCTGGCCGGTTTTGGCACCTTTGTGGTCACCGCCCGAAAAGCCAGGGAGGGACGGAACCCCCAAACGGGGAAACCCATTAAGATCGCTGCCACCAAGGTGGTCAAGTTCAAACCAGGGAAGCAGCTGAAAGAATTAGTGAAATAAGCGGTTTAAAGTAGCGCTCCTCTTCCCCCTTCGGTCACTATAACCCTTGGGCGGAGAAGGAGATATCCCGCCAGAAGAGGGAGGGTGGAGTTCGCTTTAATTTTTGTGCTCCGGCATGGCCATGGCCTTGGATTATTACGACATCCTGGGAGTCCCCCCCAAGGCAGATGCCGGGGAAATCAAAAAAGCCTACCGGTTGTTGGCCCTGCGGTGGCATCCTGACAGGAATGCCGGCGACGCCTGGGCCACAAAAAGGTTTCTCAAGCTCGGCGAGGCCTACCGAGTTCTCATTGATCCTTCTCGCCGTGCAGCATATGATTGGCTCCGTTTACAGGAGAGAAAACCCGGCGAAGTTCGCATCCCGC
>JBAQHL010000314.1:0-2923 GCA_049288295.1 Desulfobaccales bacterium | reverse complement strand
CTCTGGATCCACGAAAAACGGACCTGGGAAGCCAACCTAGTGGACATGTTTGCCTGGAGTCCGGAACTTTGCCGGTATTTAGAGGCCACCCGGGAGTGGTACAGCGATGAATTGTATGCCCTGAAAGAAGCTGGCGAGCGCAAGCGGCAGCAGGGGTTTACCCAGCAAATTTTGCCGAAGGAAAAACCTTAAGGTTCAGCCGGAGCGGTTTCTGGAAATTTCACCCTCTTGAGATCACAATCTGTGACATCAAGGGTTGTTGTGTTTGCAGGGATATCAGCAAGAGGTGTTGACGAAAATGCTCAAAGAAGCCATTTACAAGGTGGTCACCGGGCAGGACCTGACGGAAGAAGAGATGGTCCGGGCCATGGAGGTGGTCATGGAGGGCAAGGCCACCGAGGCCCAGATCGGGGCCTTTATTACGGCCTTGCGGATGAAAGGGGAGACCGTGGCGGAAATCACTGCGGCGGCCAGGGTCATGCGGGCCAAGGCCACCCGCATCCTCATGGGCGACATGCTCATTGATCTCGACCGGGATGAGATTAACGTGGATTGGGAGACCGTGGTGGACACCTGCGGCACCGGCGGGGACGCCACCAGCACCTTTAATGTGTCCACCACCACCGCGTTTGTGGTGGCCGGCGCGGGCTTACGGGTGGCCAAACACGGCAACCGGGCCGTGTCGTCCCGCTGCGGCAGCGCCGACGTCATCGAGGCCCTGGGGATTAATCTCTCCCTGACGCCCGAGCAGGTGGCCCAATGCATCGTTGAGGTGGGCATCGGGTTTTTGTTTGCGCCCCAACTCCACGGGGCCATGCGCTTTGCCATCGGGCCCCGGCGGGAGATCGGCATCCGCACCATTTTTAACATTTTGGGGCCGCTCACCAACCCCGCGGGGGCCAACGTCCAGGTGCTGGGGGTCTACGACCAGGGCCTCACCGAACCCCTGGCCCAGGTTCTGGGAAATTTGGGGGCCAAAAGCGCGTTTGTGGTCTTTGGGGAGGGGTCTTTCGATGAAATCAGCATCGTGGGGCCCACCCAAGTGAGCGAACTCCGGGACGGCAAGGTGCGCACCTACTCCATGGCGCCTGAGGACTTCGGCCTGAAAAGGGCGACGCTCTCGGATATCAAGGGCGGGGACGTCTTCGAGAATGCCAAAATCGTGCGCCGGGTCCTGGAAGGGGAGGGGGGGCCCCGGGAGGATATGGTGGCCCTGAACGCGGCCGCGGCCTTTATCGCCGCGGGAATAGCCCCGGATTTTGCCGCCGGCATTGCCCTGGCTCGGGAGGTGATTCACGCCAGGAAGGCCTTGAATAAGCTGGAAGCCCTTATTGCCAAAAGCAAGAGTTTTGTTCCCGTGATATGAGGGTTTTATCCTACCACTCCTGCCGACCCGTGTTTCATCCGGTAGCACGGGCATCCTGCCCGTGCAAGACCGGGCTGGAAGCCCGGTCTACCGACATGGGAGAGTTGGAGGTCAAGAGAATGCACCTCATGGGACATGAACAACGAGATAAAAACACATGGATTTTTTAGCCAAAATTGTGGCCCACAAGCTGAAGGAGTCTCTGGAGCTATTCGAATCCGGGAAGTTGGAGGCCTTTAAGGGGGCCATCGCCCAGCGGGCCAAGCCCCTTAGTTTAAAAAAAGCCCTGGACGAGGCCCCGGGACGGGCCATTATTGCGGAAATCAAGCGGGCCTCGCCCTCCAAGGGCGCGCTGGCCATGGACCTGGACCCGGTGGATTTGGCCCGGCTTTATGAGAAAAACGGCGCCGCGGCCATTTCGGTGCTCACGGAGCGGGCTTTTTTTCACGGGGACCCGGAGTTTCTTCGGGAAATCAAGCTTGAGGTCTCGCTGCCCATTTTACGCAAGGACTTCATCCTGGAGCCCGTGCAGGTCTATGAAAGTGCGGCCCTGGGCGCGGATGCCCTGCTGCTCCTGGCCAATATCCTGGATATGGGGCAACTGCGGGCCTTGCTGCTCCTCACCCGCTCCCTGGGTATGGAGGCCCTGGTGGAAGTGCACACCCGGGAGGAGATGGAGGTGGCCCTGGCCGCAGGGGCCGACCTCATCGGCATCAACCACCGCAATTTACACACCTTTGCCATGGACATGGACCGGGCCCTGGAATTGGCGCCCCTGGCGCCCCCGGGGGTGACCCTGGTGGCGGCTTCGGGCCTCAAAACCGCAGATGATCTTGCCCGCCTGGAGCAGGGCGGCATTCGGGCCTTTTTGATCGGGGAAACGTTGGTGACCTCTGGCGAGCCGGGGGCCAAGCTGCGGGAGTTGAAGGCGAGGAATACATGAGCACCATTGAAAGGATAACGGTGGACAGGCAAGCAGCACGACTGCCCCAGGATATGGAAAAATACCACCAGAAAGCCCTGGAATTGGGGGCCTCCCAGGCCAGGATCATCCCGGTCCGGGAGATTGTGGTGGACGACCGGGTGCCCCTGAAATGCCAGATACCCCGCTGTTTCGGCTACGGGGCCGGAGCCCACTGCCCGCCCCACACCATGAAGCCCGGGGAATTGCGGGAAATCCTGAAGCTTTACGAATGGGCCGTTCTATTTATCAAAGAGGTGCCTCCGGAGGTCATTGTCCGGGACAAGGCCACCATCAAGGAACGGGTGGCGGCCTACCAGGAGATGTTCAAGATCGTCAGCGAACTGGAATCCCTGGCCTTTTATGACGGCCATTACCTGGCCTTCGGTTTCGGGGCCGGGTCATGCAGGCACACCTTCTGCGGCCAGCACGAAGGCTGCCAGGCTCTGGAAGGCAAGCGCTGCCGCTTTTCCCTTTTGGCCCGGCCTTCCATGGAAGCCGTGGGCATGGATGTTTATAAAATGGTAACCCAGGCGGGCTGGGACATCTATCCCATCGGCAGCGGCGCCAAACCCGGGGATATCCGCAAGGGCACC
>JBAQHL010000313.1:0-3688 GCA_049288295.1 Desulfobaccales bacterium | reverse complement strand
GTATGGAAGAACTCAGACCCTTTCTTGGCAAATAGACCATCCTTAATGGTTGCCCCCCGAGCACCGCGCAGGGTCTCAACTATTTAAAAATACGAGATTCTTCGCTTCGCTCAGAATGACAATTTCGTCAAATATCGGGTTTTGATCCATATACGCTTTCATTCTGAGTTGCGGTTGTGGATTGAACAGATGTATACCGATGGCCAGAAGTTTTTTCTCATCCCGCCTCACCCGAACCCTCTCCCCCCGCTGGATGGAGAGGGGATAAGAGGAGGAAACTTTTGGCAAAGGCTATATGCCAATTTCAGATTGAGATGAACCCACCGAACCGCACCATAAGTTGATACTGCAAAATTTTTTTCCGCAAACCGCAAACCGCAAACCGCAAACCGAAAACGGTATCAACCCTCGACCTGCTCCCGGAATGTGGCCACTGCTTTGGGGATGAGCCGCCGGATGGTGGTTCCCTGGTCGATGGCCCCCAGCCTCTGATACGCCTGATAGTCCGGATGATCCTGAGCCAGACGGGGAACCTCCCGGTTAAAAGTCGAACCCTTATGCCAGGCCTGCTGCACGAGAGAAATGAGGGGGGCGTCCTGGCCGGGGACCCCCTCCACCCACCCCAGGCGGCGCATGACCTCAAAGCGCACCCGGTCCATGAGGGCAAAAGAGGCGTCCATGATGCGGAGTTTGGCGGGGGTTTCCAGGTCATCCAGGCGAAAGCGCAAGGCGCCCCCCAGGCCCATGGCCCCCATCACCAGGTCAAAGTAAACGTAGAGATTTTCCTCCCCCGGGGGCGCGAGGGAAAGGAGGGTTTCCGGGGCCAAGTCGGTTAGGCGCGTGTCCGGGCCGAATTGATCCTGAAAACGCTGGAGCCAGGTGCGAAAGCCCTTGTCCGCCGCCAGTTTGCGCCGAAACCTGTCCAGGTCGACAACTTCCGCCACGATGAGCTACCCTTGCCGATTCTGGGACTGGACCCCATTGCGCAGGGCTTGGAGGATGTAGTGCACCCCGGACATGGCGGTGAGTCCGCCGGTGAGCCAGAAGAGGGTCTTGAGAAGCGCGGGGGGGATGTTCCAGGACATGGACAAAAGGACCAGGAGGACCGTGGCTATCTGGGTGGCGGTGGAGAGCTTGCCTGCCAGGCTGGGGTGGACAACCACGGGGAAATTAACCAGCTTGAAGAGCGTCACCCCCAGGACCAGGACCAGGTCGCGGCTGAGGACGATCACCGTGAGCCACGGAGGGATGAGATCATAGATGCTCAGGGTGACGAAGCTCGAGCACATGAGGAGCTTATCCGCCAGGGGGTCGAGAAATGTTCCCAGGGGGGACCTCTGGTGCCAGCGGCGGGCGATGAGGCCGTCCGCCATATCCGACAGCCCTGCCAGGACAAAAACCCACAGGGCCTGTTGATAGCGTTTCTGAATGAGGAGAATGATGAAAAGCGGCGTCAGGAGAATGCGGGTCAGGGTAATGATATTGGGGACCGTGAGCCGGGCCTGGGAATCAAGAGAGGAAAGCATATTAGCTATTTAATCTAACATAAATACTTTCAGAACCAAAGCTCCAGTTGAGAAATCCCCCCCCTTGACGGGGTTTTTACCGCTCAGGGCTCGGTCCTGGCTCAAGGTCAGCGCTCCCGGTTTTCCTGGTTTGATCAGAAAAGAAAGCGGACAGGAGGGCCAGCAGGTCCTGCCCCTGGCCGGGGTGAAACCAGCGGATCTCGGGGTCGGCCCGAAACCAGGTGAGTTGGCGCTTGGCGTAGCGCCGGGTATCTTTTTTGATGAGGTCCAGGGCCTCCGGGAGAGTCAGGCGGTTTTCGAAAAAAGCCACTAGGTGGCGATATCCCAGGGCCTGCAGGGGCTTAATCCCCGGGGGGTAGCGTTTCAGCACGTGTTGGACTTCTTCGAGCCAACCCTGGGCGACCATAAGGTCAACCCGGTCTTCGATGCGCCGGTAGAGTTCCTCCCGGGGGATATCCAGCCCCAATTTCAGGGTAAGGTAAGGGCGATCCTGAAAATTGTGGGCGGCATGTAGGTCGCTGAGCGAGCGGCCGGTGGCCTCCACCACCTCCAGGGCCCTGAGGATCCGGTAGGTGTCGGATGGGGCCAGCCGCTGGGCGGTGGCCGGGTCCAGGGCGACCAGGCGGGTAAAAAGGGCGGGGAGGCCCTGGGCGGCAAGCTCCCGGGCCAGGCGCAGCCGCACCTGGTGGACCGCTTTTTCCTGGCGGAAAAGGCCGCCGAGTAAGGCCTTGATGTAGAGGCCCGTGCCCCCCACCACCAGGGGCGGCGTCCCCCGGCGGTGCACCTCAGCGATGACGGCCCGAGCCTCCCGGGCATAGCGGGCGGCGTCATAGGGTTCATGGGGGTCGGCCACATCCACCAGGTGGTGGCGCACCCGGGCTAACTCCTGTGGCGTGGGTTTGGCGGTGCCGATGTCCAGTTCCCGGAAAACCTGCATGGAGTCGGCATTGACGATCTCAGCCCCCAGGGCCTCCGCCAAGTCTAGGGCCACGGCTGTTTTGCCCACTGCGGTGGGGCCCACCAGCACACCTACTTTGATGGCAGCCACCGTTAACCCCGGGGGCGCCGAAAGCCCTGGCGGATGTCGGCGTAGGGAATGAGGCGCCAGAGGGGGCGGCCGTGGGGGCAGTGGGAAGAGACCGCCAGCTCATCCAGTTGGGCCAAGAGCGCGGTCATTTCCTCCGGGGCCAGGGGCTGCCCGGCCCGGATGGCCCCGTGGCAGGCCAGGACGGTGCGCACCTGCTCCTGCACTGCTTGAGGGGACGAAGGGTTTTTCACCGGGGCCAGGTTTTCCACCAGGTCCAACACCAGGGCTTCCAGGTCCGCCTGGGCCAGCCAGGCCGGCACCGCGCTGACCAGGAAACTGGCCCCGCCGAAGGGTTCCAGCTCCAGCCCCAAACCGGCCAAAAGGTCCAGGTTTTCCCCCACCCAGCCGGCCTGGAGGGGGCTGACCTCCACCACCCGGGGAAACAGCAGGCTCTGGCGGGGGGTGCTCTCCGGCGAGGCTTTCAGGTTCTCGTAGAGCACCCGTTCGTGCGCGGCGTGCTGGTCGATGAGGACCAGCCCCGCCGGGCTTTGGGCCAGGATGTAGGTGCCCTGCAGCTGGCCGATGAGCTGCAAATCAGAAAAGCGCATGGCCGCTGGGGCTGCGGCCGCAATGGCCGGGGAGGGCAGGGGCGGGGCCGCCCGGATCAGGGGAGGAGGGCTGGGAGAGCCAGGCGGGGCGGACGCCGCCCAGGGGAGGACGGCTTCCGGGTCCTGGGCCAGGGCCAGGGCCCCGGGCTGCCAGCTCACCTGGTAGCGGGGGGACTCCCCGGCCAAAGAGCCCAACCCCTGGCGCAGGCTCTCCAGGAGAAGGGCGTACACCCGGCCCGGCTCCCGAAAGCGTATTTCCGTTTTGGCCGGGTGGACATTAACGTCCACCTGGTCCGGGGGGAGAGTCAGATAAGCCACCACCACGGGATGGCGGCCCCGGGGCAAAAGCCCCTGATAGGCGGCCTTGACGGTGGCGGCGAGAACCCTGTCCTGGACCACCCGGCCATTCACCAGGAGCACCTGGAAACGGCTGCTGGCCGCGGTGTAATCCGGAATGGACACCACCCCGCCGGAGGCCCAGGGCGCGCCCTTCAGGGCGAAAGGCAGGAGATGGCCGGCCACTTCAG
>JBAQHL010000312.1:0-1866 GCA_049288295.1 Desulfobaccales bacterium | reverse complement strand
CCGGTTTTCGCCTCCTTTTTCAGGGGTTGTGGCCTGACGCTCCGGCCTGTGGTGCTCTTGCCGGGGAGACGCCGTTTTCGCACCGCCGTGACACTTCTTATATTTAAGACCGCTGCCGCAGGGGCAGGGATCATTGCGGACAATCTTGCCCTGGACCAGGGCCTGTCGGCCTTCCTCGGCGGCCAAAACCTCCATCACCCGGGCGGCGGGCTGTTCCTGGCGCATAAGTTGACTCATGAGCTTCAGGGGCCGGTCGATGTGGCGGAAAAAGGCCTTATAGCCGGCACAGAGGTAGTTCAACCCAGGCTCGCCCTTAGGGGTCACATTAAACCGGTTCTTGGGACATTCCCCCTTGCAGGCGAACCAGACCTCGCATTCCCGGCAGGAGCGGGGCAAAAGGTCCAGCTTGTTGCAACCGAAGGTGCGCTGCGCCTCCGAGGCCACCAACTCCATCATGTGGCTTTCCTGGATATTGCCCAGCAAATATTTGGGCTCCACGAAATGGTCGCAGGAGTAAAGATCGCCGTTGTGTTCCAGGGCAAGCCCGTGGCCGCAGGTGGCGTCAAAGACGCACATGCCCGAGGAGGGCAGCCCCAGCCAGTTCCGCACCGCGGCTTCGAAGGTCTGGACAAACACCGTGCCCACGTCCCGGCGCACCCACTCGTCAAAAATAGCAATCAGAAAATGGCCGAACTGCCGGGGCTGCACCGAGCGCTCCGAAACCGCCGTCCCCTCCTGGTAAATGGTGACTTCCCCATCGTGCAGGCGCTCGATGGCGGGAATGAACTGTATCCAGGAGGTTCGGGCTTCATCCCGAAAAAAGCGGTAGACCTCCAGGGGTTGGCCGGCATTGGCCCGGTTGACGGTGACCAGGATGTTGTATTCCACCCCGTGCTTCTGGAGCAGGCGCAGGCCCCCCATGACCCGGTCGAAAGTGGGGCCCCCTTGTTTATCCCGGCGGTGCAGGTCATGGAGGGGGCGCGGCCCGTCTATGCTGATGCCCACGAGAAAGTTGTGCTGGCGCAAGAATTCGCACCACTCATCATTTAAAAGAGTGCCGTTGGTTTGCAGGGTGTTCTCGAAGATCATGCCGGGCCGCTGATACCTTTTCTGAAAGTTGAGGGCCCGCTGGAAGAAATCAAGCCCCATCAAGGTCGGCTCGCCTCCCTGCCAGGAGACCGTCACCCGGGGGCTGCGATGGCACTCGATGAGCTGGCGGATGTAAGTCTCCAGCACTTCGTCACTCATGCGAAAGTGACTGCCGGGATAGAGGCTCTCTTTTTTCAGGAAAAAGCAGTAGGAGCAGTTAAGATTGCAAATCGCCCCGGTGGGCTTGGCCAGGACGTGAATTCGGGGAGGTACGGCGCTTGTCATAATAGAATCCTCAAGTTGGACGCCCTGACAGATACTGGGCCATCACTTTAAAACTCAAAGGTCAGGGTGCCCCAGAAGGAGTTGCCCTCCAGGCGGTTGGTGACCGTCAGTTCGTTGTAGTAGCGCAGGTTCAGGCCGGTGTTGAGCACCCGGTCGGAATTGTATTCCCCCACGGGCACATAGACATCGATGCGAGGACGTCTTTGGGGGCCACATACCGGCCTTTGCCGTCTTGGAGGATAGTGACATAATAGACTATGGTTTGGGGCGAAATCAATCCTCGCATAAGTTCCGGTGTTGTGGGGTTTTAGGGGCAGGCTATGCACACGGTCCTCGAATTCTACACTAAAAACCACAGGGACTCCGGGGAAAATGACCTCCCGGTATTTCAGTATGAAGGTTAAAGCCGAACCAAAGACGGGGACAATGACATCTAAGCGGCGGTGGGCGTATTTCAGGCGGAGACCTGCATCAAACCTTTAGGGGCGGACC
>JBAQHL010000311.1:0-4923 GCA_049288295.1 Desulfobaccales bacterium | reverse complement strand
TTAAGGCCATGACCATCAAAGAAGCGAGAGACTGCCTGGGGTTGGAGGACGCCGCCAGCCGCCAGGAGATCATCCAGGCCTACCGCCGGGCGGCCCGCCGCTGGCACCCGGACCGGGCCCCGGAGGGCCGGGAAGCGGAATACCGGGCCATCATGCAGCAGGTGAACGCCGCCTACCAGCGCCTCAAGGAGTTTATGGAAAGCTACCGCTTCCCCCTGGAGGACACGGAGACCGGGGAAGACGTGGAGGAGTGGTGGCAGGAGCGCTTTTACACCGGCGTCTGGGGCCGGCCGCCCCAGGGGAAAAAATCCCAGGATACGGCCGCTGAAGTGGACGATGATGGGGCCGAAGCCGATAAAAAGAAAAAACGTGTGCGGGATTAAATAGGTCGTCATGCCGATTTTTAGGGGACAGGGTGTTTTTGTTAGATCTTCTCCGCTAATTAAGTGGCTAACTATCATATAGTACATAACAAATCCCCCCTAACCCCCCTTTAGGAAAGGGGGGAAATTAAAGGATTTTTTTGCTACTTAACGTTGCGGTGCTAGACGAGGTGTTCTTTGATTCACGATGACGCCGTGGTGGTGGAGAAGTTTACCAGCCGTATGGAAGCCGAATTGGCGGCAGGGCTTCTCGAAGCCGAGGGGATTCAGGCCTTTGTTTCGGCGGACGATGCCGGGGGAGCCTATCCTCAGTTGCAGTACCTCCGGGGGGTGGAACTCATCGTATTTCCTGAGGATGAGGAGCGGGCCCGGGAAATTCTGGCGGAGTGGCGTCAGGGCCAGCCCCTGGAGGATGAAGAAGATATCAAGGAGTAAGATGTTAACGGCAAGCCCTCTTGAGTCGTCAAAATTTAAAGAGAGGGATTTTTTTCATAAATGGCCATGAACATGAGGAAAAGCAAGATTGGGGACGCCGGCCCGGCACCTGCCGGGAAAAGCCGCTTAGCCCCGGGTTTACTTATCGGGGTCCTGGCCCTGGCCCTGGCCTTTCAGGGGTTGGCGGCCAGCCCGGCCTCCGGGAAAGTCCTGGAAGAGCTCAACTATCAGGTGGACGTCTGGATCTGGCAGGATGCTCTGAAAGCCAAGGTGGTGTTCCGGGAAGTGGGGCCTGGCCGTTACCGGGCCGATCTGGACGGACGCACCCAGGGTCTGTTATCGGTGATAACCGGCAATTGGGGAGGGAGCCTGTCCTCGGAAATGGAATACTCCCAGGGAAAACTCCAGCCGTTGGTTTACCGAGAGATTTCCAACAAAAAGGGGGCAAGGCGGGTCATGGAGTACCGCTTCAACTACGCCGAAAAAAAGGTGGAGCTCTGGAAACAGGACAAAAGCGGCAATATGACCAAGAACTGGGAAACTGACTTAACACGGCCCATGTATGACCCCCTGACCTTTTTTTATAATCGCCGTTTGACCGGGCAGCCGTGGGGAGAGAAAGCCGGCGAGACCCTGAAGTTCCAGGGCATCCCTTATCCCAAACCGGATGAGATGACCTTGAGAGTGGGCGAAAAAAACACAGACGGCCGCAAGATCATGCTGGAGTTGGAAAACCGGGTTTTTCGCGACGAACGCAGCCAGGTCTACGCCTATCTGGATGCCGACGGCGTCCCCACCAAGGCCTGGACCAAGGTGATGAAGTTCGGGAACGTGAATATCAAACTGCTCCCCGGGGGGAAGCGCTTCAAAAAAGAGGAGTTGACCGGAGTAGCCGACCAGCCCCGGCAGTCAGACATGAACCAACCCTCAGCACCTCAACCGGAGACGGCTCTCCAGTGACCAAGTTTTGGGTGGCGCGGTCTTTTTAATACCGTTTTCGGTTTTCGGTTTGCGGTTGAAATAATATGGATTATCAATAAGTTAGTCGCTGAGTTTGTTGCAGGTAAAACAGAACCCGGTATAACCTGTGCAGGTTTTGGGGCACAGGCTGGAAAGGAGGCGCCGCCCCAGTTTTGCGAAAGAATGTTTTTGCAAGGATGCCTCTCCCTTTAGCCTTCCTGAAAAAGTTCCTGAATCCATCGAATTAAACCGATTGCCAAAAGTTTTTTTCTGAGCCCCCCTCACTCTATACCTCTCCCTCAAGGGCTAAGCATTACCCATATTTTTCTATCCTGCTGATATTTACTCTGGCTCTCATACCGGTTTGCAGTCAAACGGTGGCACAGGTGTCCTCATCTGTGCTGGCGCGAGGTTTAGCCTCGCAGCCTCAAGAATGGCCCTTAGAAAGCCACCTGGCATTACAACGTCATCGGACGTTGACAAAGCATCATTTATTTTTGGAACATAGTAGTGCAACTTTATGAACATCTTTCTTGGTGACAAGAGTAAGCAGATGGAGTTAAGGTGCTGATGAAGCTGATGAAGAGGCTATGCATGGAGTGATACGCGCTTTGGTCCACTTTGTGCAAATTATTTGAACAGACCTGCAGTCTATCCAAAGAAAAGAATACAAACGGGAGGATTTTATAATGGGCAACTTCTTGTGGGGTGTCATCATGGGGATGGTTATTGGCAGCCTGATTGGCTACGTTCTTTGGGCGGATATTATATTGGGCCACCGGAGAAGATAATACAAGGAGCTTTTATCCTTGACTTTTATGGAAAAATAATCTATATAGTTTAAAGTTGTTTATTTTTATTATAGTTGTTTTTAATATGCTTACGTCATATTAAAAAGAATAAACACAGGTTACTGTTTGGAAGCGCGTATGGCCGTGGGAAACAGCATCCAGGGTCCAAACCCTGTCATTTGGCCGGGGACGCCCGATCTCAGGACTGCCACCCCCGGGTTGGGGGAAGGACAACCGCGGTCGGGCGGGCGCCGGATGCCCCAAACCTCCCAGGAAGCGCTGACTCATATTGAGGTGCTCTATAAGTCCGGGCGCATGGGGGAACTGGCCTCGCTTTTACGGCAACATCAAGTGTTCCGGGATGCCTGGCTCATGATGCAGCAGTCGTCCCTGGCGGGGAATGGACCGGCGGGGAACAGGAAAGAGCCGGTCCAGTCGGGGAAGACCCAGGAGAGCAGCGGTTTCCCCGTCCCCCAGGCCGAAAGGCCGCCCCCGAACCCACTGGCGAAGTCCGTTGGGGAGGCCTACAGCCCCTTAACATCGGGGGCTTCAGGCCTGGGGCCCAGAGCCGCCAGGCGTTCCCCTGCGTTTGCCAATACCAGCTACATTTACCACGCTGCCCTGGAGGCTTACCGCAAGCAGGCTGTTTACGGGGACCAGCAACAAGACGGGCGGCGGCTCAATATCAAAGTGTAGCTTAGCCGCAGTCTCCCCATCGCAGAGACACGCTCAACCTCAACGATAAACCCCGGCAGTTTCCTTTCCGTTTTGACAATTTCCACCAATCTGACATAATAAGAAAAAATGAATAAATCCAGATAATAAGCCTTACCGCTTCCCTCTGGCGTTTCGCAGCCCCCGGTCTCAGCGGGGGTCACGGCATAACTCAGGCATGACGGTGCTCTGATGACGAAGCAAGGCAAGCTGCTGGTCTTTTTTGGGGTTATTACTTTTGGTCTGTTTAACTACCCCCTTCTGGAAATTTTCAAACAAGACCTGTGCCTGGGGGGCATTCCCCTGTTATTGTATTATCTTTTCGGCGCCTGGCTGTTGGCCATCGTTCTGCTCTTTCTGGGCAAAAAATTTCTCTCATCCTGAAAGCCGTTAAAATAAGTTAGTTATGCTGACCCAAAACCTCGTCGTCCTGGCAGCTGTCGGATATTTGCTGCTCCTGTTTGCCATTGCCTATTACGGCGACTGGCGGCGGGCCCAGGGCCGGAGTATTATTGCCAACCCTTACATTTACACACTTTCCTTAGGGGTTTACTGCACTTCCTGGACGTTTTTCGGCAGCGTCGGCCGGGCCGCCACCCAGGGTCTGCCTTTTCTGAGCATTTATTTAGGCCCCACCGTCATGGCCTTCTTCTGGTGGTTTATCCTGCGGAAAATGCTGCGCATCTGCAAGGAAAACAATCTCACCACCATGTCCGATTTTCTGACCCTGCGTTACGGGAAGCGGCCTTTGGTGGGCATTTTGACGACCCTGGGGCTCCTTCTGGCCATCATCCCTTATATCGGTTTGCAGCTGAAATCGGTGGGGGATACATACAATATCCTGGTGAACCGGGCCGTCACTTCTCCGCTGCAGGTGTCCATCTTCCATGATACGGCGTTTTATGTTGCTTTAATCCTGGCGGTTTTCTGCATCCTTTTCGGCGCCCGTCATCTGGACCCCACGGAGCGCCATGAGGGCATGGTGGCCGCGGTGGCCTTTGAATCCCTAGTCAAGCTGCTGGCTTTTCTGGCCATCGGCATCATGGTGACCTACGGCCTGTTTCAGGGGATGGGGGATATTTTTAACCGCATCAACGAGACCAAGGGGTGTCAGGAAATCCTGGCGTTGAACACCGGCCCTCAAAACAGCTATTGGCTGGTCATGGTTCAGACCATCCTGGCCATGGCGGCCATTACCTTTTTGCCCCGGCAATTTCATATGGCAGTGGTGGAAAACACCGATGAGCGGCATATCCTTACGGCCATGTGGCTCCTGCCCCTGTACCTGCTCCTGATCAATCTTTTTGTTATGCCCATCGCCTGCGGCGGTTTGTTGATGGGGCTGCCGCCGACCCAGGGGGACACCTTTTTGCTGCAGCTCCCCATGAGAAGCGGACATGAGTGGCTGGCGCTCCTGGCCTTTCTGGGGGGATTGTCGGCCTCCACCGCCATGGTGGCAGTGGCTTCAGTGGCGGTGAGCACCATGCTTCTCAACAGCCTGGTGATGCCCGGAGCCATCCGCCTGAAACTGGAGAAGTATCTCCCCATATTCTTATTAAACATGAAGCGGGCCACCATCCTGCTCGTTATTCTTCTGGGATACGGCAGCTATCGCCTGATCGGTCCCTCGGCCATGCTGG
>JBAQHL010000310.1:0-1720 GCA_049288295.1 Desulfobaccales bacterium | reverse complement strand
GCGGGCATTTTCACGAAGCCATCGCGGAAGTGACCAGGGACCTCCTGCCGGAGCCTCCCCTGGTGCGGGACGGCATAGATTTTTACGAAATCGGCGGGGAATTGGAGAACTTGGCCCCTGATCTGTTCATTGGCCACAGCAAAGGCTATCAGCTGGCCAAGCACTGGCAGGTTCCTCTCATCCGGGTGGGCTTCCCTATTCACGACCGCTTCGGCGGCCAGAGGATCCTCCATCTGGGTTATCGGGGGGCCCAAGGTCTCCTGGACCGCATCGTCAATGCCGTTCTGGAGAAAAAACAGGCAGACTCGCCGGTGGGATATGGGTATCTGTGATTGTTGTCAATTCGTCATTGCTGACTGCTAACTGCGGACTGTTTAAGGGAATTGTCGCCATGGAAACCAAGCTGGATATCAAACGTCATCCCTGCTTTAACGCTGAGGTCAAGGGGGAATGCGGCCGGGTGCACCTGCCGGTGGCCCCCAAGTGCAATATCCTCTGCAATTATTGCAACCGGAAATATGACTGTGTCAACGAAAGCCGCCCGGGGGTCACCAGTGCGGTTTTGACCCCGGAGCAGTCGCTGGCCTACATGGAGCGGGTGCTGGCGGCCGAGCCCCGCATCACCGTGGCGGGCATCGCCGGTCCGGGGGACCCCTTTGCCAATCCTGAAGATACCATGAGGACCCTGCGCCTGGTGCGGGAAAAATTTCCGGAACTTCTCCTCTGTCTCGCCACCAACGGCCTGGGGCTGCCGCCTTATGTCCAGGAGTTGGCCGATCTTCAGGTCTCCCACGTGTCCATTACCGTGAATGCGGTGGACCCGGAGGTCGGGCGGCGGCTTTATAGCTGGGTGCGGGACGGCAAGGTGGTGTACCGCGGTCTCAAGGCGGCTGAGCTTCTCTTGAGCCGGCAACTGGAAGCCATTGCCGCGCTCAAGGCTCATGGTATAACGGTGAAAGTCAACACCATCATCGTCCCCGGCGTCAACGACCACCATGTCGAGGCCATAGCGGGGAGGATGGCGGAGTTAGGGGTGGACATCCTTAATCTCATGCCCATGTATCCCAATGTTGACACGCCCTTTGCGGAGATCCCGGAACCAACCCCTGCCCTTATGAGCGCCCTGCGGCTGGAAGCGGAAAAGTTTCTGCCCCAGATGCACCACTGCACCCGTTGCCGGGCCGACGCCGTGGGTCTGTTGGAGGAGGACCGGTCTAAGGATTTGCATGGGTGTCTCAGCGCCTGCGCGGCGCTCCCTCCGCCCCTGGACCAGGACCGGCCCTATGTGGCGGTGGCCACCCGGGAGGGCGCGCTGGTCAACCTCCATCTGGGAGAAGCTCCTTCCTTGCAGATATGGGGACCGGACCAGAACGGCGGCTTCACCCTGATTGAAGAACGGCCGGCGCCGCTGCCTGGCAGCCCCGACCGCTGGGGGGCCCTGGCCGGGACCTTAAAAGATTGCCGGGCAGTCCTGGTGAACGCCATCGGCGATACTCCCCGGGCCATTCTCCAGGAAAGCAGGGTCATGCCCCTGGAAATGAGCGGTTTCATTGACATGGCCTTGAGTGCGGTCTATGACGGGAGCGCGGTGGATTTGTTCAAAGCCCGGCGGGGCGGCCTGGGCAAGGCCTGCACCGGCAATAAGGGTTTTGCCGGGGGATGTTACTAAAATTCAAGTGCCCTGGCAGGAACAAAAAAAAGGCAGGGCCACGGCTGGCTC
>JBAQHL010000309.1:0-5753 GCA_049288295.1 Desulfobaccales bacterium | reverse complement strand
GCTTTGGCCCGGCGATTTGCCAGATACAGGCAGGCCCAGGCCCAGCGCCTGCATTTGGCCCGGTCGCGCCTTTTGCTGCTCTCCCCCCGGCGGGCTATCCAGGATTTAAGGCAAAGGCTGGACCAGTTGACACCCAGGCTGGGGCTGGGGTTTAGCCGGGGCCAGGAAACGCGGCGCCGCCACCTGGAATACTGCGAGAGCCACCTGGCCAAATTGGACCCCATGGCCATTTTGGCGAGAGGCTATGCGGTGGCGACAAGAGTACCGGAAGGGACGGTTATCCGGGATGCGGCCGCGGTGCCGACGGGGGCGGGCATCAAAGTGAGGGTGGCCAAAGGGGCCATGGATTGTGAAGTGATTGAGACAAGCGGATGAATCAGTTATGCAGGGTGGGCTTCGCCCACCACTTATTGGCGGGCGGGGACGCCCGCCCCACCGGCTTTTTGATTTAATGGGCCAACGCCGAAGCTATGTGAACGACTGTTTACTGACAGCTGATAACCGATTCCTCCTTGGGGTGATATGTCAAAAAAGAGTCAGCCTGAGAAAAAATTTGAAGACGCCTTAAAACGCCTCGAGGAAGTCCTGGACTCCCTGGAGCACGGCAATTTGAACCTGGAAGAGTCCGTCAAGGCCTTTGAGGAGGGCGTGGGTCTGGTGCGCTTTTGCCACGGCAAGCTGGATGAGGTGGAGCGCCGGGTGGAACTGCTCCTCAAGGATGAGGCCGGGCGCTTTTTTACCAAGCCATTTCCGGAAGAAGAAAGTGAGCAGTGAGCAGGAATCATTCGCTTATGGGCCTTTGGCTCTCTCAATACGGCGAAAAGACCTGTGGCACAGGTTTTAACCTGTGCCTGCACGGGCAGGATGCCCGTGCTACCGCTCCCGGCTATGGTGGGGAGGAAAGAGAGGCGATTGAACTTTTCGTAGCAGTCGCACATGGGCCTTTGGCCCACCCGAAAAGAATGAAAAGTTTACCCCCCTCACCCCAGCCCTCTCCCCCCGCAAGCGGGTGGAGAGGGGGTATGAGGAATATCTCAAAACTCGAAACGACAAACTCAAAACTCGAAACTTTTCAGGACAATCGCTTTTGGGCCTTTGGCCCACCCGAAAATTATTGAAAAATCCGTGGGGCGGGCGTCCCCGCCCGCCAATTTGGTGCGCAGAGCGCACCCTGATAACTGATAACTGGGCACTGGTCACTAACTGCTGACTGCTAACCACTGACTGCTGCCAACGAGAAAAACATGGACCTGAAAGCATACCTTAAAGAACGTCAAGACCTGGTGAACCGCACCCTGGCCGTCTATCTGCCCCAGGTGCGGGGGCCGGCCTTCCGGGTGACGGAAGCCATGCACTACAGCCTGTTCGCCGGGGGTAAAAGGCTGCGCCCCATCCTGTGCCTGGCCGGGGCCGAAGCCGTGGGCGGGAACATACCGGAAGCCATGCCGGTGGCCTGCGCCCTGGAGATGATCCACACCTATTCCCTGATTCACGACGACCTGCCGGCCATGGACGACGACGACCTGCGCCGGGGCCAGCCCACCTGCCATAAAAAATATGACGAAGCCACGGCCATCCTGGCCGGGGACGGTCTCCTCACCGAGGCCTTCCGGATTGTGGCCGAAGCGGTGACCAAGTTTCCGGAAAAGCCGAAAGCGCTCCTGGAGGTGATTCACCTCATCGCCCAGGCCGCGGGCTACCAGGGCATGGTGGGTGGCCAGATGCTGGACCTCATGGCCGAGGGCCGCAAAATCACCCATAAGGAACTGGAGACCATCCACCGCATGAAAACCGGGGCGCTTCTCACCGCAGCGGTGCGGTCCGGCGGCCTGGTAGGCGGCGGCAACCGCCAGGAAGTCACCCTGCTTACGAACTTTGGGGAAAAATTTGGACTGGCTTTTCAAATAACCGATGATATCCTAGACGTCGAGGGTGACGCGGCAGAGATGGGCAAGGCCGCGGGCGCGGACGCCAAACGGCAGAAGGCCACCTACCCGGCCCTCCTGGGCGCGGACCAGGCCAAGGCCTTTGCCCAAAAAATCGTGGACGCGGCGGTGGCGGATATCGAGCCCCTGGGAGAAAGGGCCGCGCCCCTTAGGGAACTGGCGCGCTATTTATTGGTGCGCCGCACCTGATTACGGGAGAAGAGCATGACAGAACAGCAGGATCGGCGGCCGAAACCGGAGCCGCAGCCGCTATTGAGCACCATCAGCAGTCCCCAGGACTTGAAAAAACTGTCGCCGGAGCTTTTGCCCCAGGTGGCCCAGGAAATCCGGGAGAAGATCATCGCCACGGTGGCCATGACCGGCGGGCACCTGGCCCCCAGCCTGGGTGTGGTGGAGCTCACCATTGCTCTGCATTATGTGTTCAATACCCCCAGGGACAAAATCGTCTGGGATGTGGGGCACCAGGCTTACGCGCACAAGCTCCTCACCGGGCGCCAGGAGCGCTTCCAGACTCTGCGCCAGCACGGGGGCCTCAGCGGCTTCCCCAAACGCGCCGAAAGTCCCTACGATTCCTTTGACACCGGCCACAGCTCCACCTCCATTTCCGGGGCCCTGGGCATGGCCTGCGGCCGCTGCCTGAACCGGGAGCGGGGCCGGGTGCTGGCGGTCATCGGGGACGGCGCTCTCACCGCTGGCCTGGCCTTCGAGGGTTTGAACAATGCCGGGGACCTGCACAAAAACCTCATCGTGGTGTTGAACGACAACGGCATGTCCATCTCCCCCAACGTGGGGGCCATGTCCTCCTTTTTCAGCCGCAAACTCACCGGCCGGACCTCGATTTTCCTGAAAAAACAGGTGGAAAACCTCCTGCGTTCCTTCCCGGGCATCGGCGAGGAGCTGTTGGCCTGGGCCAGGAAAAGCGAAGAGTCGGTAAAAGGCTTTTTTACCCCGGGTATGCTCTTTGAGGCCCTGAAATTCAATTACCTGGGGCCCATCAAGGGGCACCGCCTGGACCACCTCATCGAGACCTTCCAGAATGTCAAAAACCTGGAAGGCCCGGTCCTGGTGCATGTCCTCACCACCAAGGGCAAGGGCTATCTGCCGGCGGAAACCGACCCCACCGGCTTCCACGGCCTGGGCCGCTTCGACCCCGACACCGGCATTGCCACCAAGGGCGTCAGCGAAGTGCCCTCCTACACTCAGGTCTTCGGGGACACCCTGGCGCGGCTGGCCCAGGAAAACAAGAACATCGCGGCCATCACCGCGGCCATGCCCGACGGCACCGGGTTAGTGGAATTCAGGAGCAAATTTCCCGACCGCTTTTTCGATGTGGGCATCTGCGAGCAGCACGCGGTCACCTTCGCAGCCGGCATGGCCCTTGAGGGCTTGCGGCCGGTGGTGGCGATTTACTCCACGTTCTTGCAGCGTGCTTATGACCAGGTGCTCCACGACGTCTGCCTGCAAAATTTGCCGGTGGTTTTGGCCGTGGACCGGGGTGGCATTGTGGGGGACGACGGCGAGACCCACCAGGGGCTTTTTGACCTGTCCTTCCTGCGGTCCCTCCCCAATCTCGTGCTCATGGCACCCAAGGACGAAGACGAACTGCGCCACATGCTCTACACCGCGCTGGAACATCATGGCCCCGTCGTGGTGCGCTACCCCCGGGGGCAGGGAGTGGGGGTGGATTTTGCGCCCACCCTGCGCCGCATTCCCATCGGCAAGGCCGAGGTGGTCCGGGAAGGGGAAGATCTTTTGATTTTGGCCCTCGGGGCGAGCGTGTATCCCGCGCTCGAGGCCGCAGAGGAATTGGAAGAGAGCGGCTTTCAGGCCACGGTGGTAAACGCCCGCTTTGTCAAACCCCTGGACGAGCAACTAATCCTCACACTGGCGGCAAGACGGGGCCGGGTCCTCACCGTGGAAGAAAACATGGGCCAGGGGGGGTTCGGGAGCGCTGTGCTGGAACTGTTGAGCGACCGGGGCTTGCTGGTGCCGGTAAAGCGCCTGGCCATCCCCGACACCTTCGTGGAACATGGCTCCCCCGCCATCCTCAGGGAAAAATACGGCCTGGACGCCCAGGGCATCCTCAAGAGTGCGCTGGAACTCCTGGAACAACCCGCCCAGCCCAAGAAGGTGGTGTGGGGGAGTTTTGCGTGATGTTGTGTTGGGGGAGGCGGGTTCCCGCGGGCTGGAAGCCCGTGCTACCGGGGCAGCGGCCCCTTTACCCCCTCTCTCAAACCCCTCCCCCAATCCCATACAAATAGAATGGTAGCACGGGCATCCTGCCCGTGGCTTCACCATAAAAATTATCGTAGGGTTCTTGGAAGGATATCAAATGGCCACGTGTGAGAAATGCCGGTGTGATTGCGACGCCGAAGATTTGCGGGACCTCAGCGGCGCCCAGGTGTGTGAAGACTGTTTTCTGGATGGGGTTGAAATAACCAAGACCTGCGACCCCTGGGCGGTGCATTCAGCCAAGAACACCCTGTTGGAGGACGGTAAGCCTCACCTGACCCCCATCCAGCAGCAGATCTACGAGCTCATCGTCCAGGAAAAGCAGATCACCCCGGCGGAGGCGGCCAGCCGCCTAAATATTTCCGAAGCCGAACTGCGGCGGCAGTTTGCCACCTTGCGGCACCTGGAACTGCTCAAGGGGGCCAAGACCCCGGATGGCGTGGTCCTCACTCCCTTTAACGCTTAGGATTGCTGCCTTTGGTGGCTAACGCGATGGCAGGCGGCGCCCACCAGACGATGTCCCTTTGAACCACCAAAAACCGGAAACCGGAAACCGCAAACCCATTAAAACCCGGCTGGATAATCTCCTGCTGAGCCGCGGCCTGGCCGACACCCGGGCCAAGGCCCAGGCCCTCATCCTGGCAGGAAGGGTGCGGGTGGACGGCAAACCCATGACCAAGGCCGGGGCTTTGGTGCCTGAGGGCGCGGCGGTGGAGGTTTTGGCGCCCGCGTCCCCTTATGTCAGCCGGGGGGGGGACAAGCTGGCTGCGGCCCTGGACCACTTCCAAGTGGACCCCGCTGACAAGATTTGTCTCGATACCGGGGCCAGCACCGGGGGCTTCAGCCACGTTTTGTTGCTGCGGGGCGCGGCCCGGGTTTATGCCGTGGACGTGGGCTACGGCCAGCTTGACCCTGTCGTCCGCAACGACCCCCGGGTGGTGGTGCTGGAGCGCACCAATATTCGGCTGCTGCCCCAGGAAGCCATCCCTGGGGCGGTGGATCTCGCCACCCTGGACCTCTCCTTCATTTCCCTCACCCTGGTCTTGCCGAAAATCGTGGACTTCCTCAGGCCCGGCGGGGAGATCCTGGCCCTGGTGAAGCCACAATTCGAGGTGGGCAAGGGCAGGGTAGGGAAGGGGGGGGTGGTGCGGGATCCGACCCTGCAGCAGGAAGCCTTGGCCCAGGTGGCCCAGGCCGCCCGCAGTTTGGGGCTGTGTGCCAGCGAGGGCTTTCCTGCCCCTCTGAAAGGCCCCAAGGGCAACCAGGAGTGGTTCCTGCACATGAAAAAGCCTGCGGTTTCAACAGGAGTCGACTCTAATCCGAAAAGTTTCGAGTTGTGAGTTTCGAGTTTCGAGTTGTAGGGTGCGTTTTACGCACCATGATATCTGTTTTTGGCAGGTGGGGACGCCCTCCCGAACTTTTTGATATTTGCAGGTGCGCCGCAGGCCCCTGAGTAAACGGTTCATATTGACAAAAATGCGAAGGCTTCTTACTATAAGGCTGTATTTTGTGATCTTTCAGGATTGACCAAAGTGAGGACAACATCAATGAATAACAATATTAAGACCGTATTTT
>JBAQHL010000308.1:0-1654 GCA_049288295.1 Desulfobaccales bacterium | reverse complement strand
GGGTAACCTGAGGCCAGGTGCACCCAGATGCGGCGGCTGGTTTCCCGGATGCGGGCCCCGATCTTCAACAGTTTGAGCCGTAAGGTGTTGACCTGGGCCGTGGCCAGTTCCGTGCCCTGGAGGTGGTGGCCCAGCAGCCAGAACAGGCAGTAGGCCGCGGTGTGGAACAGCAGCCGGAACTGGTTGGCCAGGAACCGAAGGCAGCTCAGGCGATCCTTGATGCGGTTTTCCACGTCGCCCCGGAGCACGTAGATGTCGTCATAAACAAACTGGGGGTTGCGGACCAGGTTGGTGACCACAAAGCGCTGATTGGCGCCCAGCTGGGTGTATTCCACCTTGGCGATGATGCGGCGGGGTTGGTCCCAGGAGTCCGCCTGGTAGCTGAAGGAGGTAAAGAGGCGCTGTTTCTCTCCGGTCTCCTGGTATTGCCGCTGGGCCTTTTCCAAAAGAGGGGCGGCTTTTTCCAGGACCCGGTTGTTGGTGATAAAGCCGATGACGTAGCGGACCTCCTGCTGCTCCTCCAGATAGTCATAGAGCGCCGGCACGGCAAAACCGGCATCAGCCCGGAAAAGGATCAGGGCCTTGGGATAAGCCTGCCGCAGCTTCTTGATCAGCCTTTTGAGCACTGCCAGCGCTCCCTTGGAGGCGTGGGTGTTGCCGGGGCGCAGCACCGCCGCCAGGGGAAAGCCGTCCTGGCCGTCGAAGACGAGGAGCGGATGGTACATATGCTCTTCGTAATAGCCGTGGAAGAAGCTTTGTTGCTGCTGGCCGTGGGTGGGGTCATCGGTGGCGTCCATGTCCAGGACGATGACCTTGCGGGGGCCGGGATGGGTCTTGAGGTACAACTTCAGCAGCACATCGGAGAGGCGGCGCAGGTCCTTGGTGTCAGCCCGGTTCTCAAACCGGGAGAGAGTGGGCTGGGAGGCCAGGTCCCCGGCAGTCTCCGGGGCCTTGCCGGCCATGATCTTGAGGGCCGGATCCTTAGCGAGCCAGGCGGCGTCGTTGTTGTCCTCGTAACCCAGGGCAATGGCGAACAGCCGTTGCCGCACCAGGGTGAGGAGATCGTGTCTCACCTTGGCGGAATCCCGAGGGTCATGCAGACAGGCGGCGGCCTGCTCGGCGACACGGTAGCGCTGATCCACCTCTCGCAGCAGCAGGCCCCCGGCATCCGAGGTTATCCGGCCACCCTCAAAATCGGCGATGACTTCCTTATGAAAAAGGCTTTCAAAACGGAGTTGGTTATGGCAGACTGTTTCCATAGGACATCCACGCTTCGAAGCTGATTATTTGGCGATAACAGCATCTTAGCAGATGTCCTTTCCTCTTTTAAGAACTTTTCGTGCATAATCCGGGCTAAGTCTTTTCCATCCTTGAGTCTGCGTGGTGCAGGTGTAGCAAGCTCTTCAGCAATCGTTTCGGAAAAAGAGCCGATGCTGGAAGACATCACTAACTTCGGACACATTCCCGCTTGATTTCTCGGCGGCCCTCTGGCCTTTTGCATATTCCCATCACGCGTCTTTGTCATTTAGTAACCGCTGGATAGGCATAGAGCTTCTTCTGCAACCGGCACTTGGTCAGGAACCCAGGGACAAGAATTTCCTTAGTGCATTCAATCCCTTGAGACCTAAGGTTATCCAAAAGCCTGTCCAGCAAG
>JBAQHL010000307.1:0-5794 GCA_049288295.1 Desulfobaccales bacterium | reverse complement strand
AAAACATGGGGATGATGTACTGCACCACGGAGAGTTCGTGGCGTCCGATTTCCCCCAGGGCTGCGGCCGCCCCCCAGCCGCAACTGCCGGAATCCTCATTGAGGAGCCACAAAAGCCGGGTGATGATTTTTTGCACCTGCTGAGGATGTCCGTGGGCTACGTGGCCTAAACCCTCCAGGGCCTGCCAATGCAGGGGGTCGTGGGGGTCATAAAGGAACTGCATTAAAAGACCCGTGACCGGCGTTTCCCGGCCGGCCAGATTCACCAGTTCGAGGTAGTCTCCCCTGGCGAGCAATTCTCGGATTTCCTGGCGCAGTGCAGTTCGACTTTTCATGGAGAGGCGTGGACAGCAATGTTCGCTTAACTATTTGTAAAGTCTAACAAATTAGAGTAAATCCTCAGACTGTGGCCTGCGCCGCACAGGTAGTAACCTGTGCCGCCGGGTCTTGTTGGCTTAAAAGGGGATATCGTCCTCCGGGACGCCTCCCTCCGGCGGTGAGAAAGGGGCTTCGAAATCACGGCTGGTGGTGCGATCCCCAGGCCCCCCAAGCATGAGCATATCGCGAACTTCGATCTCTGTTGTATACCGCTTGATCCCATCCTTTTCGTATGAAGTGGTTCGCAACCGCCCTTCAATATAAACCTGTTTCCCTTTGGAGAGATATTGCCCACAAATTTCTGCCAGTTTGCGCCAAGCCACCACACGATGCCATTCCGTCTGCTCCTGACGGTTGCCATCCTTGTCAACATATGAATCTGTCGTGGCTATGTTAAATTTCGCCACGGCTGTACCGTTAGCAGTATAACGGAGCTCCGGGTCTGCACCTAAATTGCCTATGAGCATCACTTTATTGAGGCCCTTCCCAGCCATAATCCCTCCTTGAAACACCTAGCCCCTGAATTATGTTCCTCTATCACACTAGGAAGCTACGGGCAAGGGTTATACGGTTTCCTGTTTGCGGTTTCGAGTTTTTTTATAAAATATCATACAATATCAGAATGTTATGCAACTTTTTGGTTCCAGACAGTAACTAGCGGCCGGGAGCCCAGGCATCTTGCCTGTGCCCTGGGCTGGAAGCCTGTACTCATACTTTTTCTTTTGTAGTGGCGGACCCATGTGTCCGCCCTGGACTTAGGGCGCACACGCGGGTGCGCCCCTACAGCCCACGGTAAATTCGACTTTCCTGAGGAAAACTCACCTTCTTGGTTTATTTTCTTTGTGAGGAGGAGTTGGGATTATTGCTTCCCGCAGAAAACCGAAAACAGAAAACCAGATTACTTGTTAGGGCGGCCCCAGTCCAAAAGCGTGAGCTCCGGGGTGATCCGGCCCATGAAGGAAGAAAAGCGGGCGCTCACGGCAACTTCCAGGGGGCCGGCGAGGGGGTGGAGAGGGGCCTGGTCAAAGGCGATGGCTTCCATCACCACCCCGCCCTGGGAGAGTTGGACCCGCAGGTGGCGCTCCCCCACCACCCGGGAGGCCAGGCACTCCACGGTGTCGCAGACAAAAATCGGTTCGGGGTTGCCCGGGCCGAAGGGGCGCAGGCGCTCCAGGTGCTGATAAAAACTCTGATTCAGATCAAGCAAAGCCACGGCGGCGTCCACCTTGAGGGTGGGCCGCAGGCGGACCTCGCCCAGTTGAGATATGTAGGCCTCTTCCAGGGCTTCCTGTAAGGCCGGGAGGTTCTCTTCCAAAAGGCTGAAGCCCGCCGCGGCTTCGTGACCGCCGAACTTGAGGAGATGTTGGCCACAGGCTTGCAGCCCCTGAAAAAGATGATAGCCCTCGATGGAGCGGGCCGAGCCTTTGCCCAGGCCGTCTTTCAGGCTCACCATGGCCACGGGCCGGTGAAACTCCTCGGCCAGGCGGGAGGCTACAATGCCCAAGACGCCGGGATGCCAGCCTTCCTGGCCCAGGACCAGCACCGCCCGCCGGTCCAGTCCCTGCCGGCGGATCAAACCTTGGGCCTGTTTCAAGACTTCCCCTTCCAGAGACTGGCGTTGGCGGTTCAGTTCATTCAGGATTCTCGCCTGGGTCCGGGCCTGCTCCATATCAGTGGCCAACAGCAAGTGGAGGGCGCCGAGGGCCTGGCCCAGGCGCCCGGCGGCGTTGAGGCGGGGGGCCAGGCGGAAGCACAGGTCCCGAAAGGTCACGGTCTTGCCGTTCATGCCGGCCACTTCTTTTAAGGCCAATAACCCCGGCCGGCGGGTGTCCGCCATGACCTTGAGCCCCTGGCGCACCAGGATGCGGTTTTCCCCCAGGACCGGCACCACGTCGGCGGCGGTGCCCAGGGCCACCAGGTCCAGGTAATTCCCGAGATTGGGCTCGGGGTGGCTCTTGAACCAGCCTTCCTCCCGGAGCCGGGCCCTGACCCCCAGTGCCAACAGCAGCGCTACCCCCACTCCAGCCAGCATGCCAAAGGGATAAGCCGCGCCGCCCCGCTTGGGGTTGACCACCGCCAGGGCCGGCGGCAACTCCGGGGGCAGTTCGTGGTGGTCCGTGACAATGACCTCAAGGCCGTGGTCCCGGGCCCAGGTCACCTCAGCCGCGTCGCTGACCCCGCAGTCCACCGTCACCAGGAGTCGGGCCTGGGCGGCTGCTTTTGCCATGGCCGGCTGATTGAGGCCGTAGCCCTCCGTCAGGCGGTCCGGGATATAGGTAAGGCAGGGCAGGCCCAATTCCTGGAAAAACTGGGTAAGCAAAGACGCAGCGGTAAGGCCGTCGGCGTCATAGTCCCCATAGACCATGACGGGTTCGCGGCGGCGCACGGCCTGAGCCAAACGGGCGGCGGCCACATCCAGGTCAGGAAGACCGAAGGGGGAGGCCAGACGCTCCAGGTTGGGCTCCAGATAAGCCAGGACATCTTCCGGAGCCGACAGGCCGCGATTCAAGAGGAGACGGGCGATCAGGGGCGGGAGATTATGGCGGGAACTTACCTTCTGCAACACTTCAGGACGTTCAGGATATACCTGCCACACCTTCCGTCGCCGCATAGATACTCCTCAGATACTGTTTTCGGTTTTCAGTTTTCAGTTTTCGGTTAAAAAAATCTAAGATTATCTAAAAGTTACACCATTAGTTTGAGATCTTTGCCCTGCCTCTCTCAATTTGCAAAGTATATGGTAGAGCAGGCGCCCTCGCCTGCAAAATCCAGCCGAGGCGGCTGTTCTTCATGATTTTTTCAGGAGTTTCAAGTAGCGCGTCTCAGATATACCTTTCAAAAATCTAAGGTAGGGCGGGCCTTCCGTGCCCGCCACTCAAGGCGGCCAGGGACGGCCGCCCTACCGGAATCTGCTTGTTTCTTCTGTGGACGAAGACGGCGCCAATTTTTTGTAATCTATTCCTAACGAGGCGATATTAGGTGGTTATCTTCGATAGCCAACCTGTTAACGTCTGCTGTTGAGGGAAAGGGCCAATGGCAGGTCGCGGATTCCTGTCCCCTTCCCCAAGTTCACTCAACCCCTTTTCTGAGCACGGTAGGACGGGCTTCCAGCCCGTCCAGGCACGGGCAGGATGCCCGTGCTACCAATCTTATTACTGAGAGCATAAATCTGATTAACTTGGGGGCAAGGCAAGCCTTGCCCCTACAGAACCATTGCTCGTTTTAAAGAGAAACCTCGTATTAACTAACCACCTACTCCACCGTCTCCCCGGGTTTCAGGGGGAGCACCTGGGTTTCCGGCTGGTCCTTGAGCAGGGCCTTCAGTTCTTCCGGGGTGCCGGTGAGCACCGGGAAGGTGCCGTAGTGCATGGGGATGACAAAGCGGGGCTTGAGCATCCGGCAGGCCAGGGCCGCTTCCCTGGGGTTCATGACATAGTGGCTGCCGATGGGAAGGAGCGCCACCTCGGGATGGTACAGTTCCCGGATGAGTTCCATGTCCTTAAACACTGCGGTGTCCCCGGCATGATAGACAGTGAAGCCGTTGGGGAAAGATACCACGAACCCCCCCGGGTCCCCGGCGGACACGGTCTGGCCCCCCACCTCCGCAGTGGAGGAGTGCACCGCCGTGGTCATGGTTATGTTAAGCCCCTTCAGGGTGACGGTGCCCCCTTTGTTCATGCCGACCACCTGGGGCGCGCCCAGGCCGGCCAGGATTTGGGAGAGTTCGTGAATGGCCACCACCTGTGCCCCGGTGGCCTGGGCCAGGGGCACGGTCTCGCCGATGTGATCCCCATGACCGTGGGTGACGAGGATAATGTCCACCGGCCCCACCTGGGAGACCGGGGTGTTGAGGAGAGGATTGCTGAGCCAGGGGTCGATGACCACCGTGACGCCCTGGCCGGAGAGTTTAAAGGCACTATGACCGTAGAAGGTGATGGCAACCTCACGACCAATTATTTTTACAGACACTGTAGCCTCCCATGGCAAAAGGTTAAAAAATATCACCACTGCACGGATTAATTTCTATAACCCCCTGCCGAGATCATTGAAAAACCGGCTTTCTTGTCATCCTGACCGAAATGCAGGATCTCAACCCCTTGCAAAAACGAGATTCTTCACTGCGCTCAGAATGACCCTTTTGCGGAGATGGGTTTTGCCATGACTTTTAAGCAGCACTCATCATCTCCTCCAACTTTTCCAGGTTGGGCCGCAAACCCACGACGATGAGGGTGTCACCGCCCTGCAGGGTGGTTTGCGGCGTGGGATTGAAGAGCAGGTCCCCGTCGGCCCTTTTGATGGCCACTACGATGAGGTTCAGGTCCTTGCGGATGCCCGTGTCGATGATGGGCACACCGACGAGGGGAGAGAGCTGGCTCACGGCAATCTCCTCCATGCTCCACTCCACGCCGTCCTGCATGGCCAGGTCCATGAAGGTGGTGACCGTGGGGCGCAGGATGGTGTGGGCCATTTTGCGCCCCCCCATCTCGTAAGGCGATTCCACCTTGTCAGCCCCGGCCCGGAGGAGCTTCTGGTGGGAGCCCGGCTCCTCTCCCCGGGCCACGATGAAGAGCTTGGGATTGAGGCTGCGGGCCGTCAGGGTGATATAAACGTTGCCGGCATCTGAATGCAGCACCGCCACCAGACCCTTGGCCCTTTCGATGCCTGCCTCCAGGAGCACCTCCTCCCGGGTGGCGTCCCCCACCACAAAAGGGTAATCCTGGGCCTCAAGAGAGGAGATGACCTCAGGGTTGCTCTCCACCACCACCAGGGGTAGTCCAGCTCTGGACAACTGCCTGGTAATGATTTTGCCCAGGCGGCCATAGCCGCAAATGATATAGTGGTCTTTGAGTTTTCGCACCTTTCGCCTGATTTTCCTCTTTCCCAGGGCCTCCTGGAGCTCCCCCTCCACCACCACACTGGCCAGGGCCCCGATAATATAGAGCATGACACCCACCCCTGTCAGGATGAGGACCATTGTGTAAACCCGCCCAAATTTGGACAGGGGCCGAATCTCGCCATAGCCCACGGTGGTGAGGGTGGTGACGGTCATATACAGGCCGTCAAAAAAGCTCCAGCCTTCGATGATGACATACCCCATACTGCCCATCACCAGGAGGGCCGCCAGGCTGGCGCTCCAGAGGAGGATTTTCTTAAACTTTGGCATAGGGACGATAGAGGCTCAACGTCTTGATTTCGTTGCCGGTCGCAACGTTATAGAATCACGAAAAGGATTTTTGCAAGCCAAAGTTTTCCTCCTCATGGCCAGGGCGCCTGCCTGTTAAAATATTAACCCTGCACCAACGCCTCGGCCACATAGGCGTCGGTGATGAGCACGTTGAAATATTTTCCTTTGAGGCAGGCCCGGATGGCCTCGGCCTTCCCCGACATGGAGGACCTGACCATCCACCAGCAAGCCT
>JBAQHL010000306.1:0-1549 GCA_049288295.1 Desulfobaccales bacterium | reverse complement strand
CCCGCCAATCAATCAGGGCTTTTTCAGTGGGCAGCCGGTAAAAAGAGTTGTTGATTTCCACAGTTTGGAATTGCTGCCGGTAAAAACGAAGATAGTCGGCCGGGCGCAGATTTTCGGGATAGAACGGTCCCCGCCAGTGGTCGTAATGCCAGCCTGAGGTGCCGATATGGATAAGATTTTGGTTATTCATGGCCGTCAGGGGATTATTTACGCCAGAGTTCTCATCTATTTAATATTATAATAAATTTTTTGCCCTCCCCTAACACCCGCAGGATAAGTTTCTCAAAAACATTGCAGCTGGGGTTAAAAATTCACTGGCACCTTGATAATCCCAAATCCTACCCTAACTTTTCTATACTGAGACGGGGAAGGTCTTTTTGAGAGGAGGGCGGGGATCTGGCGGAGCCTTCGCCTCTGGGCATAGCAAGCCATGCCCCTGCATTGTCCTGGGCTAGCCACTGGCGGGGGCCTGAGATATCAAGTCCTCTTAAATGATATTTTGGCGCCCGTTCAGGGGCGTGGAAGCGGCCTTGAGAGAGTTCAGGGGGCAGCGATCCCGGTGCACAGGCAAATTCCACAGCCCGGGGGACGCTCCCCTTTAAAGGAGTGACCGGGCTTAACACCGCAGCTTCAGCCTCAGGAGGGAATGCCATGGAACTCAAGTCCCCTGCTTTCGCCGATGGCGGCAAGGTCCCCCAGCAATATGTCATGCCCGGCGCGGGCGGAAAAAATTTGTCTTTTCCCCTGACATGGTCTGGAGCGCCGCCTGAGACCCAGTCTTTCGCCCTGGCCATCGTGGATCCCCACCCGGTGGCCCGCAACTGGGTGCACTGGCTGGTGGTTAACCTGCCGGCGGCCACCACTGGCCTGGCGGAGGGTGTCTCCGGCAAGAAAATGCCCACAGGCACGGTGGAACTGCACAATTCCTGGGGGAAGCCCGGATATGGCGGCCCGCAGCCGCCGCCGGGAACCGGGGACCACCCCTATGTGGTCACCCTCTACGCCCTGAAGGCGGCCAAGCTGGGCCTGAAGCCCGCCACCGACCTGGCCGGTTTTCAGAAGGCCCTGGAGGGCAAGATTCTGGCAACCGCTCAGATAACCGGGTATTACGGCAGATAACCCAACCAAGACAACAAAAAGACCCGTTTTGTTTAACAAGGAGGTATGAGGTATCATGAAAACCGTGCGCATTTTGGTTTGCCTGTTGGGACTCACCCTGGGAGCCCTGCTCCTCACTTCGCCCTGGGCCACCGAGTCCCAGGCGGCCGGAACGGTGGTTTACGAGTTCCGCAGCAGGATATGTCCTTACTGCTATGAGCTGTCTGAGATTCTTGACGAGCTTAAGAAAAAGTATCCCGGTCAGATGGTCGTGCAGGATTTCTGGAGCGAGACGGATGAACCCATGTTCAAGCGCTACCAAGTGTCCCTGGTGCCTACGCTTATCATCGTCAACGCCTCGGGACGGGAGATTTTCCGCCACGAGGGCATGATCCCCAAGGAGCAATTGGTCAGCAGGCTGAAGGGCTTGAACGTTATCCGGGACTGATTT
>JBAQHL010000305.1:0-1966 GCA_049288295.1 Desulfobaccales bacterium | reverse complement strand
CATTTCAATTATCTCATAAATGAGACCTTGCGGATCAGAATGTGAATAACTAAAATGAAACATAGTCTAAAAATAACCATGGGGTTCAGCATGGATAAACAACAAACCTGCAAGCGTTGCTCCATAGCCCGGGTGAACGCTCTGTGTATCCTCTATGATGAAGCGCATAAGGAAAATAACTCCGCCTCCTTTAACAATCTGAAAGCCTTGGTGAAAGTAGCTCAAAGCCGGGGTTTTGGCGACGGCTATAAAATCCTTATCCCCGGTCTGGGAAAAAGCCAGATCAGGACGGTGGCCTGGAATATCTCCTCACTGTTATTTAACGACGACTTGCTGAACTTGGGAATTCCCTTAAATGGCCGTGGAAAACCGTGACGCCCCTGCCGATGATCTAGACACTTTTGACGACCTGCCGGAGGGCGATGGGGTCCTGGTCCTCAGCCCCCAAAAGCGCGTGCTCTCCGCCAATCTGCCGGCGGAAAGACTCCTGCGCCTGAAGCTCAGCAGGGGGCAGTCTTTGCCCCTGGAGATTTTGGTCAGCGAAAAAAATCTCCCTCAGGCTGAGTCGGCCTTTCAGGAGGCCATCCAGGACGGCATCTCCAGCGCCAACCTCCTGGCGCAATTCGGTCTGTCCCCGGATTTTAGTATCTTTTTAAACTACTCCATAGACCCGCTGTTTAACCATGAGGATAAGATAATCGGGGCGATTCTTACCCTCAGGGACAACAACACCGCCCGGGCCTGGACCACCTGGTCGGCGGACGGCCCGGGCATCGAGTTTGATTCGCTGTTCGACAACCTGGCCGAAGCCGTCTTTATTATCAATAACCGCTGGCGCATCACCGGCTTTAACCGCCGGGCCGAGGAGATCACCGGTTTCAAGCGGCAACAGGTCCTGGGCCGGGTTTGCTGGGATATTTTTAAGAGCGACCGCTGCCAGACGGATTGCCCCCTGAAAGCGACGCTCGGCGACGGGGTTACCCGTACTGATCAGGACGTACGCATGGTCAGCTCCGGGGGCCGCAATCTCAATATCCTGGTCAATACCTCCATTATCAGGGATAAAAAGGGCGCGGTGGCGGGGGCCATAGAATTTTTCCGGCCCCTGACCATGGTGAGCAAGCCGGCGGGGAGCGACTTTCGCATGTTGCCGCCGGCCATGGACATTATCGGGCAGAGCCCCCTGTTGTCCAAACTGTTGGGCCTCCTGCCTGATATTGCCGCGTCCGATGCCAATGTGGTGGTGGAGGGGGAATCGGGAACCGGCAAGGAGTTGATCGCCAAAGCCATTCATTATCAAAGCCCCCGGGCCCAGGGGCCTTTTGTGCCGGTCAACTGCTCGGCCCTGGCTGAATCACTCCTGGAATCGGAACTTTTCGGCCACGTCAAGGCCGCCTTCACCGGGGCCATCACCAGCAAGGTGGGCCGCTTTGAACTTTCCAAAGGGGGCACCCTGTTTCTGGATGAGATCGGCGAATTCAGGCCGGAGCTCCAGGTCAAGCTGCTGCGGGTCCTGGAAGAGCGGGTCTTCTGGCGGGTGGGCGGCACCCAGCCCATCCCCATCGACGCCAGGATCATCGTGGCCACCAGCCGCAACCTCAAAGAAGAGGTGCGCCAGGGCCGCTTCCGGGAGGACCTCTATTACCGGCTGCGCACCGTGCCCCTGTGGCTGCCGCCCTTGCGGGAGCGCCTTGAAGATGTTCCCCTGCTCGTCAATTATTTTATTCAGCGCCTGAATCAAAAATTTCACAAGGAAATTCGCGGCCTGGACCCCAAGGTCCTGGCCCTGTTTCAGCAATATCACTGGCCGGGCAACGTCCGGGAACTCCAGCGGGTCCTGGAATATGCCTTTGTTTTTGTCAAGGGGCACATCATCAGCCAGAAACATCTGCCCGAATGGGAGGACTCCCCCCGCCGGCACCAGACTGCCTCGGCCCCCATCCCCCCCAGCCCGTCGTCCTGGGAG
>JBAQHL010000304.1:0-8169 GCA_049288295.1 Desulfobaccales bacterium | reverse complement strand
CCGAACTGGCGGAGCTTTTGGCCCGGGGCGGCGTCAAAACCGTGGCCCTGGCCCCGGAGGCCGGCAGTGAACGCCTGCGGAAGGTTATTAATAAGGGACTTACCGAAGAAGACCTGGTTCGGGCGGCCATTGCCCTGGCCCAGGCCGGCATCGACCATCTTCGCCTGTATTTTATGGTGGGCCTGCCCACGGAATCCCTGGACGACGTGCGGGACATCGCCCGGCTGGCCAAACACCTGCAGCACCGGGTGATCAAGGAAACCCAGGGGAAAAAGAAATTCCGCCAGATTACCCTGAGCGTCGCCTCCTTTGTCCCCAAGCCCTGGACTCCTTTCCAATGGGCGCCCTTCGCCAATGTCAAGGAACTCAAGGAGCGTCAGAAACTGCTGCGGCAGGAGTTGGCGGGAGTTAAAGAGGTGCGGGTGCACACCGACCTGCCCAAGTGGGCCTACACCCAGGCCCTCATCGCCCGGGGAGACCGGCGGGTGGGGGATATGCTGCTGTTAGCCCAGAAACACGGCTGGCCTCGGGCCCTGCGCCAAAGCCCCGTGAACCCGGAATTTTTCGTCTCCCGGGAACGGGACCCGGACGAACTTTTCCCCTGGGACTTCCTGGACCACGGCCTGAAAAAATCCTATCTCTGGGAAGAATACCAACTGGCCCTGGCGGAAAAAGAGTCTCCCGCCTGCCAACCGGAGTTCTGCCGGCGGTGCGGGGTGTGCGGGTGAGGATAACGAGGCTGGGTGAGGGGGTTAGGGGGCGAGCCCATTACCCCCTCCCCTATACCCCCAATCCCTTGTGTCGGTAGCACGGGCAAAATGCCCGGGCTACCAGGGATCACATGAGGAAGCAGGAGCTTGAGGGGCAGAACCCGTAGGGGCGGGTTTCAAACCCGCCCTGGGCTTCAACCCGCCCCATGGATAAACCTGCCTCAGCCCTTCACCGCCACCAGGGAGAGGCCCAGTTTGTTTTCCAGGGCTTGGATTTTGGCAAGTTGCGCTGCCGAGACCTCGGCGGGTTTAAGCTCGGCTCGGCAGGAATAGGCCAGAAGCGGCGTTCCCAGTTCACTTTCCAGGGCGTTGATGGCCGCCAGGTCCTCGGTCCCCAGTTTGGTGGAAATGCTGCACAGCATATAAGCCCCTCCTTACCAGGAATTATCCACTTGGTCACAATATAAGGGCCTGAGGGAGGGATGTCAACTTGAGTTGGGTGCGCAATGCTTGCCTTTAAAAGTCCGTCTGCAAAGAGATGGGGAGCCCAGGTGAGGAGAACTGTTTCACCAAGTCTTTTCATGGTCTTAAAAGAACCGCAGGCATAGGAGCGGCGGTTCTCTTTAATCACCCAGCAAATCGAGGCGCGGTAGGACGGGCTTCCAGCCCGTCCAGGCACGGGCAGGATGCCCGTGCTATCATTGACTGGGTAAGATAAATTCAATATCAGATCGGTAACTGCCGAACGGGCTGTCCAGGCACAGGTTGGCAATTTGTGGACATGTTCCGGGCGGTGACGGCGGGCACGGGACGCCCTATATCTGACTATCTTGAAAAGTATGGAGTTGCGAGTTGTGAGAAATTCCTTTCCCCCCTTCGACCCGCCTGGGGGGAGTGGGTTGGGGGTGGAGTAGGGCCTGGCTTTACAAGACCCTGGGGTTATTCAACAACTATCGGGTCCAACAGTACCAGGTTCTGAAAGCACTTCCAGTTAGATAGGTCTCATAAAAAACCTACAGGTGAAGTTTTAACGAGACAGTAAAAATAACAAAAAGGAAGCGAAGCAACTTCTTGGAGAGGCCTACTTTTTTGTGTCCTTTTGTTTTTTCGGCTCAATTCCTGGATTTCCCTTGTTCGGTTCTCGGCTTAAAGGCAGGGAGGGGAAAGGACTCTTCAATATAGAAGCCTCAAAATACTCTTTGTGAGCCCATCCGGTAATATTGGTTTCCGGCACACGCACCTTGATCCAACCATGAGAATTTTCATCCACCTTTTCCAATTTACTTTTGAAAGGCAGGACCTTAACTATTTCGGCTTTATCGGTGGGATGTTCTCGTAAACTTAAATCCTTTACCGACACGTAATAATTGTGAAAGGGCGAATTCTGCAAGACCTTCTGGTAGAGGATCCCCTCCCACCGATGGTGTAAGTTGTGGAGTTGCCGGAAAAAGCCTTTCTTCACGGTTTCCACCTTTTCTTTCAAATCGCGATAGGGGGCGGAAGAAGTAATTAAAGTCCAAGGGTTGGACGACGGGGCCGGGAAATGGTACCAGATGAAACAGACCCCCACCAACAGGATAAGGATACTGACCAGGGAGCCGACACGGCTGGCAGCCCTCAAGGAGAGGCCGCATTCGTTGCAGTATTTCTGTCCTTGGAAGGTGAGAGTGCTGCACCGGAGGCAGGCGCGGCCGGCGGCGCGAAGGGGGCTTTTCAGCAATTGGCCACAGCGCTGACAGAAGCGGTGCTCTTCTCCATGAATCAATTGGCATTGGTCACAATAGGGGCCATATTCCCCTTGCAAGGCAAAGTATCTTTGCAGACGGGAGGCGGAGGATGGAGGACAGGAGCCAAAATGCCCAATGTGGGCCGGTAAGGGGATCTGATCCACAGAAACGTTGGTCTCCAATCTCAGTCCTTTTATATGAGGAGGGGAGGTCCCTGTCGTGAGCTGGATCTGCTCTAAAGGAACTTCGTCAGATGCCCCCTGCGGTTCAGCCATACTGGCCAGCAGATGATTTTCGGCCCATGCAAGAGCGGTATCAGTATCGGGGAAAATTCGATTCTCTCCGATCATTTTGGGTACTTGCATAATATGCAAAAAACGCCAAAAGGAAGGGTTGGTGGTAGCATGACTGATGAGGAGATATCTCCCTTCCCGGGCCATTCTCCTATGGATTTGTAAAATGATATTTGCTCCGGTGCTATCGATACTAGTTAGCCACTTCATATCCAGTATGCAATAATTAAGCTTACTTGGGAAATTATCAATCTCTTGGGCCAGAATTTCAGCAGAGCCGAAAAAAAGGGGGCCACTTAGTTCGAAAATGGCAATCTGTTTTCCATGCTGCTCAAATAACCTAATATCACTCAAATTCCGTATGCCTTTGGAGTGAATCTCAACCGGGGAATAAATGCGCCTGATAATCGAATTTCCTGTTGCAGAAATAAATATTATGGAAGCAATAAACACTCCGATTCCAACGGCAAGTACAATATCAGCACTAGCTGTAATGATTGTAACTATTAATATGACCATGAAATCAATAAGAATATCTTTGTGCAATCTTAGCGAAAGTTTATTGTCTTTTGTTAATGAGGTCGCCATGTTCTTAAGAAGGCTAATAGTCCAAGGGTCGATTAGCATGCCACCGATATAGATGATAATGCCTCCCAAGACACATAAGGGTATCTTCTCCACGAGCACGGGGAAAATGGTCACAAATAGAAAAAGAGCCAGACTGCAAATCATCCCCGAGAAAACGGTGCGGCCACCAGCTTTGAAATTAACCATGGCCCTGGGCACTGATCCACAGGAAAAGAGGGCACCGAATAGAGATGAGGTAATATTCCCTATTCCCTGGCCAATCAGCTCCTTATTGCTGTTATGGCGGAAGCTCGTTAAGTTTTCGGTAGCCGCCGAGGAAAGGAGGGTATCCATGGAGCCGATGAGGCCCAAAATAACCGCAGTGGAGAGAAGATGCGGAAGAAAAGTCAATACCATTTCTCCTCCGCCTGCTTCGAACAGATTAATCAATACGTCTGGCCGTGGCCAGCGCCCCCCCATGGGACCGATTTCCAGCCCAAGCGAACTGATACTAGTAAAATTCACGATGAAATGAAAAAGGAAGGATCCGCCAATCAGGGCCGCCAGGGGTGGAGGTATCGCCTTCAGGAATCGTCTGGACAGAGGAATAAATGCCAATGTGGCCAGCCCTACAATCAGCGTCAGGATGTTGATTTTTTCTGGATGAACCAGTATTTCAGCATAGGATACTTGATGGCTGATGCCGAGAACTAGCTTAATTTGACTTGTGATCAGGATGAAGGCGATACCGTTCATAAAACCAGAAATAACGGGATAAGGAATATATTTGATAACTGTCCCGAGGCGCAACCCTCCAAAAATAACCTGGAAAAGACCCCCCAAGAAGACCATTATCGCCGCCAGCCCCAGAATGAATACCTGCCGGTGGGGGAAGGGCACCGCAAGAATTTCAGGCTTCACCATCAAAGCGGAAATGGCTGAGGCTAGAATAATAGTGACCGGCGCTTTTGGTCCGGTAATCTGAATTGAATTTCCTCCTAGCAGGGAGGCCATGAAACCGGCAAATATGGCGGCGTATATGCCCATAAAGGCAGATTTGGAAGCGAATTCGCTACCTAAGGCGGAGAAGGCAATGAGACCATATGCGAGGCCCTGGGGTAAGGAAACAGCAGCAGCCGTGATGCCGCCCTTCAGATCTCCTAAGAGGTTCCCAAAGCTTTTCATTTAAATGCCGCCTGCCGTAATACTCAGGTGCTGTATCTTTGACCTATTTCCTGGTTCGACTTGCCAACTTCTTGAATTACGACCTCTTTGCCACCAAACCGATTATAATGACAGCCTTGCCAATGGATCGTTTCATTCCGCCTTAGTTTTCTCGATCTGGGGTTCTTGCAGATATTCCAAATGCTTTTCCAAAGCTTCAATGAGATTGTCCAGAGCCTCTTGCTCCGTTTCTCCTTGGGAGACAGCCTCAAAGGGTTCTTGGCAACGAGCCAGAAAGCCGCCGCTCTCCAGATTTGGTGTCAAAATCATGGTAAAGATCCGATCCCCAACCTCAACCTTTTCCTCCTTTGGGACCACAATCTTTTGTAATTCCCCCCGCAACCCCTCAATGATCTCTCCCAAGGCCAGGGAAATAACCAACTGTCCGTTTCTCAGGGTGTCTAAAATTTTCTGAGGATCTTTATCCACAACAAAGAGAGTGGCTCCGTCCGTTAAAAATCGAAACTCGGCCAAGGGCGTTCCTTTCCCTGGGTAGTTTCTTTTCAAGTAAGCCAGAGCTTTCCTGATTTTCTGCAAGCTAATTCCTTCATCCCTGAGCCTCTTGGCCACCTTCAGGCTTATCAGGTCCTTAAAAGAATATTCCCTCCGGGAGCCTTTGCCCGTCGCTCCCCTGATTGAGGGTTTCACCACGCCGGTTGTGGCCCAATGGTCAAGCTGTTTGTAAGTTACATGGGTTAAGGCCACCGCTGCCTTTTTGCCAAAAATCATTTCTAACAAAGCCCTCCTAAGAAATTATAATTATATGAATGTAATTATTATTTCAATTAATGGTGTTGTGTCAAGGAAGAACACAAAGGGGTAAATTGGGTTGCTCTGCAATGCTGCAGGGAAAAATCTCGGTGACCGGATTGTTCTGCGATTCATGGAGGAAGGGTTTCTGGAGTTAGCCAGGGCAATTCGAACGAAATAAAGACTTGGGATCATTATGCTGGATTTAGTCCATCTTAAGCGGTATAAGGATAGGGGCACAGGGTGGAAGGACGCCTCTTGAAAAAAATGGACGTTTAAGGGAAGGCTGCGCGCAGTCAATATCCTCGCTTAGCCCTGCACTTAGAGCCTTCCGAGCAAGAAAGGCTATTCAGCTTTTTGTTAGAAGAAGGTCCGCAGGATTGGTTTTGTTTTAAGGGATGGGGTAGATGGGTCCACAAAGACGCTTCTTCTGTAGGAAGAAAAGCTTACCGTAGTCCTTCTCCCCAGAGTCGATACTGAAAACATGGTATGAAGCTGACAAGACTCATCTACCAGTTAGCCTTTTGGCCACTGGTCATCATCTGTTTCCCCTGCTCCGTCCTGGTGACTCATGGATTCCCGGCGACGGGGGGAGCCTCTCAACCCAAAGTCCTGCCCGGGGATCGAAGCGGGGAAGGCTACCGGCAAGCCTTGGACTTGATCCGGCAGGGGAAGAATGCGGAGGCGCTGCCTCTGCTGGAAGCCGCCTGGCTCAAACACCCCGGTAACACCCACATGCTGGCGGATTATCTGAGCGCTTTGGTCTGGCTCGGCCTTTACGGCAAGGCGATCCAGCTCTATGCGGCCCAGAGGGCCGCCTTGGAGAAGATACAATACCTCCACCGCAATATGGCCAAGGCCTACTATGAGACGGGCGAGTACCGGGAGGCCCAGAGCTTATATGGTCAAGCTTTCGCTTTGGACCACTCCGACGCCGAGGCCTTGAAGGGACTGGTTTTTGCTTCCTGCAAGCTGACGGACTATCAGAGGGCCTTCGCCGCTTGGCTAACCGCCGACCAAAAGAAATCCCTCCCCCCTCGCACCCTGTACGCCCTGAAGTATTATTTGATCCAGCACATGGGCGCGCCCAGCCTGGCCCGGCAGTATGCCCGGGCAGCCGGGATCAAGGATCGAGAATTACTGGAGTCTCTCACCGGCGACTTGGCGGTGGAGCACATAAAATGGGAAGAGTACGGATCCACCCTGGAGATTCTGAAACAACAATTGCTGGATAACCCCGACAATTTTCGGGCCCGCGGCGATTATATTGTGGCGCTACGTCAAAGGCACGACATGAAGGAGGTCCTGGAGCAGTACCGGATTCTGCAAAAATCGGGGCGGCCGGTCCCTTACTGGGTGACCGAGTCGGTGGCGGACACCCTTCTCGATTTGAAGCAGCCTGAGGAAGCGGTCAGGTTTTATCAGCTGCGGCTGGAGCAGAACCCTCTGGTGCCCTTTCCCCCTTACATGGGTCTTTATTATGCCTATGCTGATATGCGGGAATGGGACAGGGCCGCCAGGGTTTGGGAACAGATCGCCGATCTCCTGAAAAGCCGCAAGCTCAATTATCTGGAGAAAGACAAGGCCCTGCAGGCTCGGGGCTGGTCCTTCATCGACCGGGACGAACTCCAGGAAGCTCAGAATTATTTTGAGGCCTCCCTCGGGCAGGCGGGGTTAAATCCAGGTTTTAGAGCTGGTCTTGGCTATACTTTCTACTACCGGGGCTGGCCACGCCGGGCTTTGGAACAATTCAAGATCGCCAAGAATGTTAGCCCAGAAGATATTTTGGCCAGGACAGGGGAGGTCCTGGCATTAAATGACATCAATCACAAGTGTGCGGCCAGGAATCTGGCAGCAGAGCTGTATCGCAAGTACCCCTATGACTTGCGGGTTCAGGACACCTGTGAAACCTTACGGGTAGAGGATATGCCCCTGGCCTGGGGGGACGCCCGGTTTATCCAGGAATGGCCCGGGGTGACGGAATATCGGTTCCGGGGCGGCATAACGGGCACCGTCACCCCGATATTCAAAGTCTTTACCGAGGTTTTACACATGTATGGCCGGGAGGAGACCAACGGCCAAAAATTCACCTCCTTCTGGGATAGATGGGGGCTCGGTTTCAACTGGATCGTGGTGCCGCCCCTTACCCTTACTCAGTCCGTGAGCTGGGATTATCTTAAAGGCGGGAATGTCGGTTCTTACACCAAGATTGCCTGGCAGGTCAACGACCACCTCCGGGCCGCCGCCAGCTATAATTCTTTTAACCTGGACATCCCTCTGCGCGCCCTGGCCACGGGGGTGGTGGGCAAAACCGCTCTGTTCGACCTGAGGTACAGCAAAAACGAGCTGCGGGATTATAGCCTGATTTTTACCTCCAACTGGCTGTCAGACGGGAATTATAATCCTGCCTTGCTGCTCGGGTTCGACCAGAATGTCATCAACCATCCTGATTGGAAGCTGAGAATTGGCCCCCAGTTCTCTTATGGGAGATACAGCAATCAACAAGTTCCTTACTTTAGCCCGAATTTTGAATACAGTTTAACGTTGAACCCCCATTTACAGATAATCCATTATAAGGGATATGATAAAAATGTGGAGTCAAACATCAAAGCTGAAGTTGGACTGTATAAGGAAAGCGGGTTTAATTTTTATCCTCTGACAGGGATTTCTTATGAACAAAAGATACAGATTTCGAAGACATTCGAGCTAAAATGGTTGGTGGGATATCTACTTAGAGTCTATGATGGGAAGTATACCAATGCCTTGGAATCGTATTTTCTCCTTAATAAAAAATATTAATATAGCGTTATTTATCATTGGTTTTGTGATAGGAAGCTCTTCTTATTGCAATGCTGCCAATAAGTTTATTGCCATTGTTTATCACGATATTACTCCCAA